>JAUVMD010000330.1 GCA_030600405.1 Nitrospirota bacterium | reverse complement strand
GGGTTACGAGGCATCTAAACATTTAAAACTATTGAAATAACGTCCTTAAAATCTGATACTTATTGCCAACTCAAAGGTATCGTGATAACCTTGATTCGTGTAAATAATAAATTTATTCATAATGGTTTTCAAATAAAGGATCCTTCCAAAGCTTCTGAAACTTCAATTAAACCCTATATATGGATCGCGTGACCAAAGAATTTTAGACTCATATGACCACTGAATTTGAGAGGGAAAAAGCTCGTGAAGTATTCTCAACTGACCTTTGACGATCCTGATTACAAAAATACCCCTGCCCACCTTCGGCGGGACCAGATTGTTTCCAAGCTGAAGGAAAGTTTCGATTTTGAAAACGCCCACCTGCGCTCCTCATCTAATGAGGGTCAAGGCGTCTTGTCAAAATGCCTCGGGTATGAAGCCCCGGACCAGGCCAAGGACCTTGGCATTTATCCCTATTTCCGCGAAATTGAGGCCATGAATGGCGCCCACGTCACCATTGGGGGACGCGACGTCATAACGGTATCCAGCAACAACTACCTGGGCCTGACCAAAGATCCCCGAGTCATTGAAGCCGCCAAAAACGCTTTGGATAAATTCGGCACCGGGTGCACCGGTAGCCGGTTTGTCAATGGGAACCTGAGTCTCCACAAAAAACTGGAGAACGAGCTTTCCCACTTCCTGAAGCGGGAAGACACCATTGTCATGTCTACCGGTTACCAGGCCAACCAGGGAACCATCTCCTGTCTGCTGGGCAGAAAAGACATCGCTTTTTCCGACCGGGAAAACCATGCCAGCATCTATGAAGGGTGCGCGGTAGCTCCCGGAAAAACAATACGTTACCGCCACAACGACATGGATCATCTGGAACACTGCCTGAGAAAAAATAGCGCGGTGGAAGGCAAATTAATCATAACCGACAGCGTTTTCAGCATGAGCGGCGACATAGCGAACCTTCCGGGAATCGTCAAACTGGCGCGGGATTACAAGGCCAATGTCCTGGTGGATGAAGCCCACGGCATGGGTGTCATCGGTGAAGCGGGCCGAGGTGTCACGAGCTATTACAATCTGGAGAAAGAGATCGATATCTATGTCGGCACTTTTTCCAAAAGCATGGGATCGATTGGCGGATTCGTTTCTGCACATCCTAAAGTCACCGAATACATCCGCCACAAAGCTTCGGCGTTTATCTTTACCGCTGCGTTACCCCCGGCCTCCGTCGCCGGCGTCAATACCGCTTTAAATATTATGATTCAGGAACCGGAACGGATTCGGCAACTCCATGACAATACCACCTACATGAAAAAAAGTTTGTTCAGCATGGGATTTCAAATCAATAACAATCCGATTCCCATCATTCCCATCAAAATCGGAGACGAGGCTTTGACGCTTTATTTCAACCAACTCCTGTTCGACCAGGGAGTATTTGCGGGAGTTGCCGTATCACCCGTGGTTCCGCCCTTCCATGCGATGATACGAACCAGCTTCACCTCCGCCCACACGCGGGAGGATTTGGACCACGTTCTCCACACCTTCCAAACAATCGGAACCGACTTGGGCATTATTCCTCAATAATGGCCATCGTTTTAAAAAAGGTCGAATCCACCAGAGATACCGACCGCTTCATACATCTTCCCCATCAAATATATGCCGCTGACACTCACTGGGTGCCTCCCCTGGACAGCGAAAGAAAAAAGTTTCTTTCCCCGAGGATAAATCCTTTTTTTGATCATGCCGAAGCCGAGTACTTTCTCGCTTTATCCACCGACGGAAAAACTCTGGGGCGCATCGCCGCCATTGCAGACCACGACCACAATCGGTTTCACAAGGAAAATACCGGCTTCTTCGGAATGTTTGAATGCGTCAATGATGTGGAGGTTTCCACCCTTCTATTAAACGCGGCGGATCAATGGTGTCGGGAGAAAGCCATGGACCGAATGCGGGGTCCCCTGAATTTGTCTATCAACCACGAATGCGGCCTGCTCGTGGAAAACTTTGACGACGCGCCGGTGGTGGGAATTCCCTATAATCCCCCCTACTATGTTGATTTGTTCCTCCACTGGGGCCTGAAAAAAATCAAGGATCTGGTTTCACTCGACCTTCAGCTCACTCGAATCCCGGAATACCTGCAAAGAGCGGTGTCCTTGGTCCTAAAAAGAAACCGGTTTACGGTGCGGACGCTCCAAATTAACCGTTTCGATCAGGAGATTGATGTGCTCTGGGAGATCTACAATTCCGCCTGGGAGAGCAATTGGGGTTTCGTGCCGATGAATCACAAGGAGTTTGTTTTTATGACACGAGAAATGAAGCGCGTGGTGGACCCCCGGTTGTGCTTCATCGCCGAGGTGAACGGTGAGCCTGCCGGATTTTCCCTGACCTTGCCGGACGTGAATCAGGCACTCAAATCCATGAAAGGAAAACTGTTCCCTTTCGGCTGGCTCAAGTTTATTCTAGGCAAGAGAAGGATTAATCGCTCCCGCGTGATTACTCTGGGAATCAAAAAAAAATTTCAACGGTTGGGAATCGACGCCTTTTTCTACCACGCTACCTATAAGCAATTAATGGAAATAAATATCTTCCGGGTGGACATGTCGTGGATCCTGGAGGACAACCAGGCCATCATCGGTCCCATTGAAAAAATAGGCGGCGTTCCCTACAAACGTCATCGAATCTATGAGCG
>JAUVMD010000120.1 GCA_030600405.1 Nitrospirota bacterium | reverse complement strand
CGCCACCGCCAAGGATCTTGGAATTAATCGAAACACTCTCAAGCGGAAAATCGATGCCATGAACATCGAACCCAAAAAAAAGAAAGAAAAACCATCTTATTGATTATCCGAATCGATTCAGCCGGAGCCGATCTTGAAAACACAGACCCTTTTCTCCTGTGCCAGTCCATTGGGTTCATCCTTGAAAATCGTCAAACAAATATTCTCTGCCCATCGGGGGAAACCGGTTCAGCGCGTCTCGTTTGTTTCCGGTCTGCACGGGGATGAGCTGGAAGGCCTGTACCTGTGCCACCGACTGATTCACGCTCTACGCCAAATTCAAGAGACACAGCCGGAGGCTTTCCAGGGCGAGGTTCATATTTACCCGGCAGTCAACCCACCGGCACTAAACAACGGTACCCGCTTGTGGCCGGTTTATGGATCCGACATGAACCGGATGATGGGTCCGCATCCCCGAACGTCCATCCCTGTTCAATGGTCTCAGGAAATATTTGAGAACTTAAAGGAAAGCTCCGATTTGGTTGTGGACATCCATGCCTCCAACCTTCACCTTAAGGAATTGCCGCAGATAAGGATCATCGAAGAGTTTTCTGAAGAACTGCTTCCTTTGGCCTTACAGACCCACACCGATATCATCTGGATTCATCCCATGGCCGGAGTGTTCGAATCCACTCTCGGCTATAACCTGAACAAATTAAATGTTCCCACTCTCGTGGTCGAAACTGGAATCTGCCTGCGTATTGAACCGGATTTTGTGGACCGCTTGTTCCATGGAATGATGCATCTGCTTCATCACCAGGGCGTATTGGCGTCATTGCCTTCTGACATTCCATCGGCGCCTTCCCCGCAGGTGGTTTACCCGAGAGGTGTGGCCCAGGCCAGTGCGAAACATTCCGGCCTGTTTGTCAACCGGGTTGCGTTGGGACAACGGGTGGGAGAGGACGAAATCATCGGCCAGGTTCTGGACCCGGTGGAAGGTATTGTTCTGGAAGAAGTGACCGCACCGGGCAACGGTCTGCTGTTTACCCTGCGAGAACAACCTGCGGTCCATTCGGGGACTCTGCTGGCCCGGGTGGCATTGGACCGGGAACCCAAACCGTGAAAGAAGAAATACTCAATATCCCCACTCCCTTTGGAGAGCCGCTGATCCTTTACAAAAACCGGTGGGGTCCGGAAAACGGAGACACCCTGTCCATCGTCAGCGGACTGCAGGGCGACCGGTTGAACGGGCTGATGGTGGCCTCCCGTCTGTCCCGGTTTCTCAATGATATCGAAGAGGGCAAAGAATCCAGTTCTCAAATTCAGGGAACCATCCAAATCTTCCCAGTGGTCAACTACAAGGCCTGGGAAACCGGGAACCCGGTCTGGAATTTCGACAGTCAGGATGTGGATTTGACCTTCCCCGGAATGGAGGTCGGTGAGTTGACGGAAACCGTCTGCAACACTGTGATCCGGCATACGGCCGAATCCGTTTACGGCATTATCCTGCAAACTGGAGAAAAACATTACGAGGACGCACCGCACGTCAAACTGATCGACCCCAACCGGAAGCGGCGCAATCTGGCGCGCCGTTTGGGACTTCACATCGGTCGGGAGGTCGCAGAGTCGTCGTCCCTCGTCCTGAATCTGGCAAAGCAATGGGACCTGATGGGTCTGCATTCCTTTATTCTATCTGCGGGAAAACCCCAAACCTATCATCCCCATTATTGTGATCTGCTACTGGATGGGATTGTAAACTTCATGAAGGCCGAGGGCTTGTTGCTCCATAACAGTGAAAAAGTAAGCCAGCGGGAAATGGCATTTTTCGATGCTCATAACGAATGTCCGGTGCTGACTCGGAAAGCAGGGTTGTTTTACCCCGAATCGGCCATCGGAACGGCGATGGAAAAAGGGGACAAGTTAGGAGAGGTACGTGATCTGTATGAGGGAGTTGTATTGGAAGAAGTGCTTGCTCCCGAAGAGGGATATGTGGTGACGTTAAGGGATCATCCGATGGTGCACGAAAAGGAATTGGTAGCCGTTTTGTTGAGGGAGAAAAATCAGCGATGGTTCTGGCCCTTCGGCTGATAACACAACTTCTTAGTTAGTCACCACGATCCTGCAACGATTCAATAATACCCGGCGTGTTGTTGTCAGTGGAGTTGACATCTTTGACATTCCACACAACACTCAGGATGCCAAATATTCCCATGCTAACGCCGACAATGTTGACAATAATACTGCGTATCTTCATTTTTTTGACTTCGCCCTTCATTTTGCCGTCGGCATCGATATAGGCCCATTTCAACTTAGGATCCCGCATTTTGGCCATTTCCACGCGTTCCACCTTGGCGCACCAAGTCAACAGGGCAATTCCGGCAAGAAACAGGACGGCGCCAAAAATCTGATCTTCATTAAAGAGATTAAAGAGTTCGCCCAATTATCACCTCACTTGCTAAGATCCCAGCTTATTACAACAAAACATCCTGCTGTGAAATTGTAGCACAATAAAAACAAAGAGATACGCATTTTTGACTGGAATCAGCACCTTGCCCGCACCCGGCGAATGCGTTAGACTTTAATAATAATATTTTTAATCACCTAGAATGAGAAAAACTCTAGTATAGGACAATCATGGGGGGCCAGACCATAGAGCAGGTTACTATCAGTCAAAATCCACGTGGGTACCGGTATTCGGTGGAGCCTTTTCTGCTCGCCGACTGGGTCCGGCCGGTCAATGGAGCTAAAATTCTGGATATTGGAACCGGGTGCGGCATTATCCCCCTGCTCCTGATGAGCCGCCAGGCGGATCTGGAAATCACGGCAGTGGAAATTCAAAATTCCCTATACAAAAGTGCGGTGGATAATGTGAAAACCAACGGGTGGTCCCACCGCATTCGGGTGTGGGAAGGGAATTATCGCTCCATGGCCGGAAAATGGGAACCGGAATCGTTCGATTGGATTCTGAGCAATCCGCCTTATCGAAAAATAAACAGCGGTAAAATAAATCCCTGCCGGGGGAAAGCGGTCGCACGGCACGAATTGTCTCTGACGCTGGAAACTCTGGCCGCGGTGAGCGCTCCCCTGCTGAAACCGGAGGGAAAAATCGCCTTAGCCTATCCTTTCTACCGGCTGGAAGAGGTGATGAATCAGCTTCGGAAAGTTCAGTTAAACCCTACCCGGTTTGTCCGGGTGTTCGGTCATGAAGAGGTAGCTCCAAAAATCTGCCTCGTGGAGGCGGTCAAGGGGGAGGCCCCCAAAACACCTTTGGAGGAAACATTGACCCTCTATCATCCGGATGGCAGTTATACACCAACCATACAGGAAATTTATGCTTCCTTTAATTATCCTGAGCGGTCCCACCGCCTCAGGTAAAAGTAAAACAGCACTGGCCCTGGCGGAGTATCTTGGCACTGAAATTATTAGCGCCGACTCGATGCAGGTCTACAAGTATTTCGATGTCGGAACGGCCAAGCCTTCCCCGGCCGAGCGGGAGAGAGTCACCCATCACCTGATTGATATTCTCGAACCAGATGAAGAGATCACAGCGTTCGAGTTTAAGGAACGGGCACTGGCGCATATTCGCGAGATCAGAAACCAGAACAAGATTCCGGTCATGGTGGGAGGCACCGGACTCTATTTGAAAACCCTGCTGGAAAACCGCGATTGCGCTATCTCCGTATCTCCAGAAGTCCGTCGCCAGGTCCAAGATGAAATCCGGCAGAAGGGGACGCGGAAGATGCACGCGGAGTTGGCAAGTATCGATCCGGACTATGCCGGAAAAATCCAGCCGACCGATCCATCGCGCATCGAACGCGCGTTATCGGTCCACCGTGAAACAGGTCGAAGGTTCTCCGAATTTCATGCCGAGGATACCTCAGCCGGTTACGAATTTGAATCGCACCTGTTCGTACTGGAAACCGATCGTCAACATCTCTACGACCAAATCGACCGCCGGGTGGATCTAATGATGGACGCAGGATTGAAAGAGGAAGTCGAATCTTTATTGAACAAGGGTTACGGCTCCCAATTAAAATCGTTTCAAAGCATCGGTTATTCCCAAATGGTACGGCACTTGGAAGGCAACCTAACGCTGGACCGCGCGGTCTATGAGATCAAACGGGACACCCGCCATTTCGCCAAGCGCCAACTGACCTGGTTCAGGAAAATGACCGACCGGATGACCCTGCGCCTTGATCCGTGCGAAACAGCGCAACAGATCAAGGAAAAAGTTCTGGCGCGGGTACCGCTCGGTGCGACACTCCTGTTATGCGCCTGGCTCTCCCTGTGGGGTTCCGCACCTGCTTCTGCGTCCAATGAAGGATGGTTTCAATCCGGACTTCAAGAGTATCATTCCGGCCATTGGGATGAGGCCCAAGGCCTGTTTGAAAAACTCCTTCTCACCGGGGTGGACTCGAAAACACAAAAACGAACGCGCTTTTTGCTTGGAAAAATTTACGCCCAACAGAAAAATTACAACCGGGCAAAAACCCAGCTTATAAATGTTCTCAAGGAATATCCCGAAATGGGGGATTATATCCAGCTTGAGCTGGCCCGCATCCACCAGGCCGAAGGGGAATGGGAAGCAGGGTTGAAACAAACTTCCAGTCTTTTAAAAAAGTACCCGCTCACCCTTCTGATTCCTGAGGTCCGCTTGCTTCGCGCCGAGGTGTATGAGGAACTGGGAAATTTTCAGGAGGCTATTAAAGAATTGAGACAGGCGGGAAAACTGGTAGCACGAAAGTTTTCCACCCGGCAATGGAAGGTGATGGTTCCCGATATCATCAACCGTCAAATCAAGCTGTCCAAACTTTTAAGGGAACATGACCAGGTATACAATCTGTACCGGAAACTTTATATTCGTCACCCCGAAATTGCGACGCGCTTTCAGGCCAAAGTTCAAATGGATCGAATGGTCAAAGAGCTTTCCCTGATTCCCCGCCCTCTTACTCTAAGAGAAACCCGAAAGCGCATGCGCGCGTTGTTGAATAGTGTCAATTACACCACAGTAATCCAGGAGATCAAGTCGATCCAAAATAAATTGAAGAGCGAACCCCTTCCCGCTGACCTTTATTTTTATTTGGCGGAAGCTCACAAAGGCCTTCGTAAACGGTCTAAAGCCAATATTGTTCTGCGGCAGTTTTTAAGAAAATATCCCAAACACCGCCGAACCAGCGAAGCACATTTTCTCATGGCAGGAAACTTGTGGAATCTGGGCAATCCATCCGGAGCCCTGAGCCATATCAACACCCTGTTAAAAACATCCCCGAATTCCAAATGGGTTCCGCAGGCCTTGTTTTATCAGGGACGCATTTATGAGGATACCCAAGAACCCACGAAGGCTCTCGCAACGTACCGACTCATGGCGCGGAAGTTCGATCATGAAACGCTG
>JAUVMD010000179.1 GCA_030600405.1 Nitrospirota bacterium | reverse complement strand
GAACCGGTGGGTACCCGTATCTTCGGTCCTGTCGCGCGTGAGTTGAGAGCCAAAAAGTTTTTGAAAATTCTGTCGCTTGCGCCGGAGGTATTGTGATGAACGGGGTCAAACTCAAATTAAAAAAAGATGACATCGTGGAAATTATTGCCGGACGTGAAAAAGGAAAAAAGGGGAAAATCCTGACTTTATTTCCCAATGAGGGAAGGCTCACTGTTGAAAAATTGAATATGCTGAAAAGACACACTAAGCCCAGCGCGCAGAACAAGCAGGGCGGCATTGTAGAAAAGGAAGGGCCGCTTGCCATTTCCAACGTCATGCTAGTGTGTGACAAATGCGGCAAGGGGGTACGAATCAAACGCAAAAAACTGGAAGACGGCAAGCGGGTGCGTGTCTGTGTCAAATGCGGAGAAGTAATGGATAAGGGGTAATCCCAAAGGGATTGCGGAAAACCAGGAATCATGGCAAATTTAAAAAAATTGTATAACGAAAAACTCAAGGCCCAAATCCAAAAGGACCTCGAATTGAAAAATGTCATGCAGGTTCCCCATCTCAATAAAATTGTCGTGAATATGGGATTGGGAGAGGCTCTGCAGAACGGCAAGTTGATCGATGCGGGCGTGGAACAGTTGCGGACCATCACCGGTCAGCAGCCCGTGGTGACCCGCGCCAAGAAAGCTATCTCGAATTTCAAACTGCGGGAAGGAGTGCCTATCGGTGTGCGGGTGACTTTGCGCGGTAACCGCATGTATGAGTTTTTTGAACGGTTAGTGGGTTTTGCCCTGCCGCGGGTAAGGGATTTTAAGGGACTGTCTCCCAAGGCGTTCGATGGTCGGGGCAACTACACCATCGGCCTGAAAGAGCAATTGATCTTCCCGGAGATCGACTTCGACAAGATCGAGCATGTTAAAGGGATGAATATCACTATTTGCACCTCCGCCGAAACAGATGAGGCGGGCAAGGTGTTATTGAAATCGATGGGGTTTCCGGTTCGGAATTGACCGGCAGGAACCCGGAGTTAAACATGGCCAAGAAAAGTTTAATTGCCAAAGCCAACCGAAAGCCGAAGTTTAAAGTTCGGGAATACAGCCGTTGCAATGTTTGCGGGCGGCCGCGCGCCTACCTTAGGAAGTTCGGGTTGTGTCGCATTTGTTTCCGGATGCGGGCGCTTCAGGGAGAGATTCCCGGAGTGACCAAGGCCAGTTGGTAAACGGAAGACGAATCAGGAGACAGGTTGCACTATGTCAATGACCGATCCCATTGCGGATTTTTTCACAAGAATTAGAAATGCCATTCAGGCGGAGCACCCCAAGGTGGATATGCCGAATTCCAAGATGAAAACTCGGATTGCGGAACTTCTGCGCGATGAAGGGTTTATCAAGAATTTCAAAATGGCGGAGGACAACAAGCAGGGCATGCTCCGTGTTTACCTGAAATACAAGGATGGAGAAGCTTCCATTCACGGAATCAAGCGCATCAGCAAGCCGGGCCGCAGGGTCTACGTCAACAAGGATAAGGTTCCAAAAGTGTTGAATGGATTGGGGGTCGCCATTGTCTCCACATCCTCCGGAGTGGTCACCGACGGCATCTGCCGTGAAAAAGGGGTCGGGGGCGAAGTGTTGGGATACGTCTGGTAAGGAAGGAAACATGTCGCGAGTCGGTAGAAAACCAATAGTCATTCCCTCTGGGGTTGAGGTCAAGATCGATGGATCCAAGGTGCACGTCAAAGGTTCCAAAGGCGAGCTTGAACGCGAATTCGATTCGAACATGAAAATCGAATCCACGGATGGGCAAATTGTGGTGAGTCGACCGGACGACAACCGGACCAATAGGGCCCTACACGGACTGACCCGGGCGTTGCTCAGCAATATGGTCACTGGCGTCTCGGAAGGATTTTTAAAGCAACTCAATGTTGTAGGAGTGGGGTACAAAGTGGATTTGAAAGGGAAGGACTTGGTGATGCAACTGGGATTCTCTCATCCCGTGAAATACCCCGCGCCTAAAGGGATAGAGTTCGAAGTCGATTCCAAAGCGAATACCATCAAAATCAAAGGGATCGATAAACAGCAAGTAGGGCAGGTATCCGCTGAAATCCGGAAGTTCCGTCCCCCGGAGCCGTACAAAGGCAAAGGGGTGATGTATGCGGGCGAACACATCCGGAGAAAAGCGGGAAAAGCTGCCGGCTCGGGTGCATTAGGTTAATCAACTATGAAAACGACATTACGCCGCCGCCTCAGGGCTCATCGGAAACAAAGCGTGAAGACCAAGACTCAGCGCCATCCGGAGAAATTGCGTCTTACGGTATTTAAAAGCTCCAAGCATATTTATGCGCAGATCGTGAACGATCAGGAACGCAAAACCCTGGCTGCGGAGTCTTCCGCTTCCAAGACCTTCCGGGAGCAGATGAAATACGGAGGCAACGTCAAAGCCGCTGTGCTGGTCGGTTCTTTGCTGGGCGAAAAGGCCGCTCAACAGGGTATCAAGGAAGTGTATTACGACCGCAATGGATTCATTTATGCCGGACGCGTCAAAGCGCTGGCCGATGCGGTGCGTAAAAAGGGAGTTAAATTTTAAGTCCACCGGGCGAAGCGTTACCCGGTGAATAGGAGGAGGATCGTTGCAGGATCGAAACGGAAAACAACAGGATCTGGTAGATAAAGTCGTCAAGATCAGACGCGTCGCCAAAGTGGTCAAGGGTGGCCGCCGGTTCAGCTTCAGCGCCCTGGTGGTCGTGGGCAACCGCGAAGGTAAAGTCGGCTGGGGCCTCGGCAAAGCCAATGAAGTGCCAGAGGCGATTCGCAAAGGGATTGACAAGGCTAAGAAAAACCAGGTCATGGTTCCGCTGGACGGGTCCACCATCCCGCACGAAATTGTCGGGCAATTCGGGTCCGGGCGCGTCTTGTTGAAACCTGCTTCCCGGGGAACCGGTCTGATCGCCGGCGGCGCGGTGCGGGCGGTTCTCGAGGCGGTTGGAGTCAAGGACATCCTGACCAAGTGTATTCGGACTAATAATCCGCACAACGTGGTTAAGGCCACCATCAATGGATTAATTTCCCTGCGTAACGCGGAACAGTTTTCCAAGGCGCGGGAGAAAGCGGTGGAAGCCAAAACCTCCGCCTGAACTGAATTGGAATTTATAAAAAATGATTACCTTGTCGAATTTAAAGAATAATCCCGGAGCCCGCAAAAATCCAAAGCGGGTGGGAAGAGGTTCCGGGTCCGGTACCGGCAAAACCTGCGGACGGGGCCAGAAGGGCCAGAAAAGTCGTTCCGGCGGTAAGCCGCATCCCTGGTTTGAAGGCGGCCAAATGCCACTGCAAAGGCGTCTTCCCAAACGCGGATTTACCAACATTTTTAAGAAGACTTACGATTTGGTGAACCTGAAGGCCTTGGCAGAGTTAAAAATGGATGGTGCGGTGACGCCTCAGGTTTTGAAAGAACAAGGATTGATTCGGGATATGGGTGCGGTTAAGGTTCTGGGCGACGGCGAATTGGCCGGAGCGGTCGAGATTCATGCCCACAAGTTCAGTCAATCAGCGATACAGAAAATCGAAAAATCCGGGGGAAAGGCCATTGTCCTTTAAATGAGCGGCGCAGAGAGTTTCGGCAGTCTATTTAAAATTCCCGAACTCAAACGGCGGATTCTGTTCACTCTGGGTGTATTGATCGTTTACCGGATCGGCGCCCATATTCCGACCCCTGGAATTGACGGAGCCGCGCTTTCGGAACTATTCGAGCTGACCAAAGGCACCATTATGGGCATGTTCGATATGTTTTCCGGCGGTGCTTTGAGCCGGGCGACGATATTCGCGCTGGGGATTATGCCCTATATCAGCGCTTCCATTATTTTGCAGTTGATGACCGTCGTGTCTCCGCACCTGGCGCAACTGAAAAAGGAAGGCGAACAGGGCCAGAAGAAGATTACCCAATACACCCGGTATGGCACCATCGTCATCAGCTTGATCCAGGGTACCGGCATCAGCGTGGCGTTGGAAGCCATGAAAAGCCCCGGCGGAACGGCCATCGTACCGGAGCCCGGTTGGAGTTTCCGGTTGATGGCGATTTTGACGTTGACCGCCGGCACCGCGTTTATCATGTGGCTCGGGGAACAGATTACCGAGCGGGGTATCGGCAACGGTATTTCACTGATCATTTTTGCAGGCATCGTGGCGGGAGCGCCTGGGGCTATCTTCATGTCCATGGACCTGATGGGCACTGGCGAATTGTCCGTTTTGGTGGTCCTGTTACTGACGGTCTTGATGGCCGGCGTGGTCTGGGCCATCGTGTTTACCGAAGGTGGGCAGAGGCGCATCCCCATCCAATATGCGAAACGAATGGTGGGGCGCAAAATGTACGGAGGGCAAAGCACCCAT
>JAUVMD010000074.1 GCA_030600405.1 Nitrospirota bacterium | reverse complement strand
TGAAAACGGCCCGCCCGGTCTTTGATGGCGCCGGTGAAAGCGCCTTTGACATGGCCAAAGAACTCGCTTTCATAAAGTTCTTTAGGAATGGAAGCGCAATTGACTTTGATCATGGTGCGCCGGCTTCGGTTGCTGCGATTATGAATCTCCCGCGCCACGAGTTCCTTGCCGGTTCCCGATTCGCCGGTAATGAGGACGCTGGCGTCGGTTGGTCCCACCATATCGATTTGCCGCAGGATGCTTTCCAGCGCCGGACTACTGCCGACAATTTCCCCATAGGCCTTGGCTTCCAGTACCTCTTCATTGAGGTAGGCGTTTTCCAATTCCAGTTGACGACGCAGGCATTGGATTTCCTCTTCCGCCTGTTTGCGTTCGCTGATGTCTTTGAAAACGACGACCGCCCCGTGCAATTTTAAATTTTCCCAAATGGGAGTGCTGACATATTCCACCGGAAAGGAGGTTCCATCTTTTCGCCAGAACACTTCATTGGAAATCCGATGAACTTTGCCATCTTTAAAAGCCGCGTAAATAGGACATTCCAAATTCGAATAGGCCGTTCCATCGGATTTCGAATGGTGAGTCAGCTTGTGTTGACAGTTTCCGATCATTTCTTTGGCCGTATATCCGGTCATCCTTTCCGCGGCGGGATTCACAAATGTGGTATTCCCTTCAAGGTCCACACCGTACACACCCTCGCCCGCCGACTCCAAAATCAGCTTGTTCAGGTTGCGAACGCCTTTTAACGCTTGACCAGTAGGTTGTGTCGGGGTTTGGTTTTCAGGATGCGCTTTTTTCATACCCTCAATATATCCCAAATTTCGTAAATTGCCCACTAAATTTCGCTATTAGCGAAATTTCGCTACTTACTCGACCTGCCCTATAATCCAATAACAAGTTTAAAAATAGTGGGTTACAGGATATCTCCGTTTTGGCACGGGACATGCTCTATACCAGTCAATGATTCAAGAAAAATAAGAAACTGTTTAGCTCTATCCCCCTTAGGTGAAATTTTTAAAGCTTAATATAAAGGAGAAACACCATGGCACTTCCCAATCCCGGTATGCAAATCGACAAAACCAACACGGCACTGGTCGTCACCGATCCGCAAAACGATTTTTTGAGTCCGCAAGGCGTGACCTGGGGCGTGGTCGGCGAGAGCGTTACGGAAAACAACACGGTCGCCAATATTGAAACGTTACTCAAGGCCGCCCAGGAAAATGGCATTCCGCTTTTCATTTCCCCTCATTACTACTACCCCACCGACCACGAATGGAAGTTCGAGGGCGCGCTTGAGAAGCTGATGCACAACATTAAGATGTTCGACCGCAAGGGTCCCTTGAATCTTGAAAACTTCCAAGGATCGGGTCCCGACTGGCTGGAGCAGTACAAGCCTTACATCGAGAATGGAAATACCGTGGTGGTGAGTCCCCATAAAGTGTACGGGCCGGAAACCAATGATCTTGTTCTTCAATTAAGAAAACGCGGGATCAGCCGGGTAGTTCTCGCCGGGATGTCGGCCAACCTCTGTGTCGAAAGCCATATGAGGGAATTGCTGGAGCAGGGTTTTGAAGTGGCTGTAGTAAAAGATGCCACCGCCGCCGCCATAGTCCCGGAAGGCAACGGCTATGACGCGGCCCTGACCAATTTTCGTTTTCTGGCGAATACCGTTTGGTCCACGGAGGAAGCCGTGGGGGCCATTTGACAACAGGAAACTGTAACCACGGCTTCTCAATAAACATTATTCAACTTTCGGGTGAATTCAGATTCACCCAACTTTATTAATTAGAAAGGAAACAGCAAAAATGAAAACTGCAATCATCATTCTATCCGATCCAAAAAACGACTCTGAAGAATCTTTGGGACGCGTGTTTAACGGCCTGGCGGCGGCTTACGATTATAAAAGTGCCGGCAAGGAAGTCTCCATTCTCTTTCAAGGCGCCGGCACACGTTGGCCGGAAGTTCTGCAAAAGGAAGATCATCCCGCACATGAATTGTTTGCAGCGGTAACAGACAAAATCCAGGGCATTTCCTGCGCGTGTGCCGATGTATTCGGCGCCGATACCTCAGGCTATGACCTGATTAAGGACAATAAAGTTCCCAAAACCACCGGAATGCCGAGCCTGAGCAATCTGCAGGATCAGGGTTTTAATGTCCTTACGTTTTAACAATTGATGAGCCTCCTGCATTTCGCAGGGGGCGATTGATTCAATATTGGAAAAAACATGAAAGGAGAAACACAATGAATCAAGAAAATATAGCCGCAAACAATGCAGTGGTTCATCTGGACGACGATGATTTTGAAACTTTGGTGATCCAATCCAAAAAGCTGGCCTTGGTCGACTTCTGGGCCGACTGGTGTCAGCCCTGCCACATGATGGCTCCGACCATCGAGGCACTGGCAGAAGACTACGGCGACCGCATCCTGGTGGCCAAACTGGATGTGGATGCCAACCCGATGACCACCCACAAATATGGGATTCGCGGTATTCCTGCTCTTTTGCTTTTCAAAGACGGGCAATTGGCCCAACAGATTGTGGGTGTAAGACCTAAAGAGGAAATCGCCCGCATCATCGAAAACCATCTTTAATTGAAAGGAAAATATCATGTCCAACAAAACTCAAACCGTATTGATCACCGGCGCGTCGAGCGGTATCGGGCTTGACGTTGCCAAGGGATTCTTGGAAAGGGGTTCCAATGTCGTTCTGAATTCCCGTCACGGTGAAAAGCTTGATGCCGCCGCAAAGACATTGGGTGCCGCGGGCAGGATCGCGCTGGTGCCGGGAGATATCGGCAACAAAGAAACCGGTGAAAGGATGATCCGCACGGCGATCGAACGCTTCGGCAGTGTCGACGTGCTCGTCAATAATGCCGGAATCTTCGGACTCAAACCTTTCCTGGAAACCAGCGAAGAAGATATCGACAACTACATCCACATCAACCTGAAGGGGACCTATTTCGTTACCCAGGCGGCGGTGCGCCAAATGAAACAACAGGGTGGCGGCAGTATTGTCAACATCGGCACCGTACTCGTCATGCATTCCATGGCCGGTGTGCCGGCAAGCGCAGCGCTGATTACCAAAGGCGGCGTCCATGCCCTGACCACCAGTCTCGCCAGTGAGCTGGCGGCCGATAACATCCGCGTCAATGCCGTTGCCCCCGGTATCATCCGGACACCGATTTACGGCGAAGGGGATGTCGATGCGTTCGGTGGCGTCGCTCTCATGAATCGGGTCGGGGAAGTGAGGGAAACCACTGAGGCGGTGATTCACCTGGCCACGGCTGGTTTCACCACAGGTGTCATCCTTCCCGTAGACGGTGGCTATGTCCACGGCAGGGCCTAAAAGGATTGCATTACAAACAGGCAATTTTAACTCTTATTAATTGAGGAGGAAAAAATGAAAGAATTTAAAAACAAAGTCGTTTTGATTACAGGAGGGGGAACGGGGATTGGTAAGGATTCCGCCCGCGCCTTTTTGCAGCAGGGGGCTAAAGTAGTTCTCAACGGCCGTCGCGAAAAGGTGTTGGCCGAAACAGCACGGGAGCTTGATCCCTCAGGGAAAAACGTGGCTATTGTGGCTGGCGATATCGGTACACGGGAAACCTCCACACGTCTAGTGCAAACCGCCGTAGAGAAGTTCGGCGGAGTGGATATCCTTATCAATAATGCCGGCATTTTTAAACCAACCCCTTTTCTCGAACATACCGAGGCCGATTATGACTCCTACGTCAACATCATTTTGGGAGGAACCTTTTATGCCTCCCAGGCGGCTATCCCAGAAATGCAGAAGCGAGGGGCGGGGGTCATTATCAACATAGGTTCAATGTGGGCTACCCAGGCCATCGGGGCGACCCCCTCCAGCGCCTATTCAGCGGCCAAAGCGGGGGTTCATGCTTTGACGCATAACCTGGCGATTGAGTTTGCCAAGGACAACATTCGGGTCAATGCCATTGCTCCGGCGGTGGTTGAGACTCCGGTGTACAACACATTCATGAGTCCTGAGGAAGTGGAACAGGTGCTTCCAACATTCAACGGGTTTCATCCTCTGGGAAGGAACGGCCAACCGAAGGATATCACGGAAGCTATTCTCTATTTTGCAAGTGAGCGGGCCGGTTGGACTACCGGAGCCATTCTACCCGTGGATGGTGGAGTGATTGCAGGACAGCATGCAAATTAAAGATCGACAACCTTTAACACCAAACCTAAGAGGATATTATGACTGACAATTTCACCGAACTCGCCTTTACTGAAAGCGTCAAAGCACAGCAGGAAAAGTACGGGACGCGAACCGCTTATTCGAGAATGGAACGGGGTGGGGCATTTCGCAACCAAATCACCTGGCAGGAACAAAAACACATTCAAGACAGGGACGGTTTTTATCTTTCATCCGTGGGCGAAAACGGATGGCCTTATATGCAGTTCCGAGGCGGCCCCAAAGGTTTCCTGAAGGTGATCGGCGACAACACTTTGGCTTTTGCCGATTTTCGCGGCAACGGGCAATACATCAGCACGGGTAACTTTGATGACAACAATAGGACGATGTTGTTCCTGATGGATTATCCCAATAAAAAGCGGCTCAAAATCTGGGCGGAAGCTGAAGTGCTGGATCCGGCGGAACATCCGGAATTGGCGGAAAAAATGATCATGCCGGATTACGAAGCCACGGTGGAACGGATCATCGTATTCAAAGTCCATGCGTTCGACTGGAACTGTCCACAACACATCACCCCCCGGTACACGCAAGAGGAGATCAAGGATTCCCAGCAGGCACTCACCGCTCGCATCGCGGAACTGGAAGCCGAAAATAAGAATCTAAGGGACCAAGTCCAAACTGCGCAGGAGTAACCATAGGAAATAATATGACATCCATTAAGATTATTGAAATAGGTCGCTTGTACCCCCCTGAAATTAAAATAAATTTATCTCAAAAAAAGAACCTTTTCGGGGTTGACATTATCAAAATAGGTGTATATACTCTTATTAATATTAAGAGAGGAGAAATCGAGTCATGACCAAACCAATGGATGTAAAAAACTGTACTAGTTTCAATCTGCGTAAGGCCGCACGGGTGGTGACCCATCAATACGATGAAATGCTGAAACCCAGCGGCCTGCGGTCCACCCAGTTCTCACTGCTCACCGTCCTCTCTATGGGCGGAACGGAAACCATCTCCAACCTGGCACACACACTGGTCATGGACCGGACCACGTTGACGCGCAACCTCAAGCCCTTGCAGTCGCAGGGATGGGTCAAGCGGGTCCCCGGAGAGGACCGCCGGACACGATCCTGGACGATCACCGCCCAAGGCCGCAAAGTGCAGGCCCAAGCCTTACCCTTGTGGCAAAAAGCGCAGAGACAGACGATCGAGCAACTGACTCAAAAACGCTGGTCATCTTTTTTGAACCATCTGTTTGACATAAAGGACCGCCTCAGCTCTTATTAACTTTTTATTTTTTTAAATAAGTGTATATACACTAATAAAAAAGGAGATTTATTATGAAATTTTCAATGACACCATTGTTGTACCTGGCTCAAATAGTGGCTATTTATAGGGCAACCAGAAATACATATGATTCGGGGCAAATAAGCGCACGCCAAAACAAGCAGATTGTTCTCATTCTGGCTATGCTCACTTTATGGGGAGTGTTGAGTGCGTATTTAGGGATAAGTGGTTATTATCAAAGCGAAGGTCTCTTAAGCTCGCTCCCTGGATTGTGGCTTACCCAAATCCCCGTCTTGATCGTTGTGATTCCCTGGCTGGTTTCAAAAACACTGCGCCAGGGAATTGATGCGATTGTTGATCACACTCCACTCTATCTGATTATGGGCTTCGAAGGATTAAGGATCCTGGCCATAGGCGGCATTATTAAGGGTTATACGGGTGAATTTTCTTCATTTTTTTCCAAGTTTGTTGGAATTCCGGATTTTCTTTATGGTGTTACGACTTTGATCGCAGCAGTTTTAATTTTTAAAGGAGTTTGGAAAGAAAAGTCGGCGATTATCATTAATTTAATTGGTTTTATAATAATTGTTCCGTTTGCGATGGTATTAATGAATGTGGGATTACCAGGGGCGATGTATATGATTGAAGAGACCCCCAGTTTGGCAACCATTTTGGAGTTTCCCATGGCATTAGCGCCGACTCTGATCGTTCCAATATTCGCAATGGTGAACCTATTTGTGGCCCTGCGTTTGATGAAACGTCAGCGAAGCGACCGAGCGATAGAAAGGAGCGGAGCTTTGGCTTTAAATTCAAATGGATAGCTATGACCCGTTGCTAAATAGGGAATCGGGACCATATTAAGGGGATAGCAGTTCCAAAAGCCCCGGGGAATAGGACACATGCCTGGTTTCTGTTCTGCCTACCGGGCCTAACCATGGGTGGTGCTCCACCCACCATTGGAGGCAATTCCATGAAAACAAAAGTTTCCTTTCTATATCTATATACGTTGGTCGTGTTGATGGTTGTTGGAATTTCCACAAACCTCTGGGCGGGAACAATGAGCACCAAAGTGGAAAAAATTCGCATCATTGAGCC
>JAUVMD010000317.1 GCA_030600405.1 Nitrospirota bacterium | reverse complement strand
TTCTCGTGGCCGAACAGTTCGGATTCCAACAATTCGCGCGAAATAGCGGCGCAGTTGATGAAAATGAAGGGACGTTTTGCGCGGTCAGAATAAAAATGAAGCGCCCGCGCCACCATTTCCTTGCCGGTTCCGCTTTCACCGGTGATCAACACGGGAAGCTGGGTGACGGCGGCCTTGCCGATGGTTTTGAATATGTCCTGCATGGTTTTGCTTTTGCCGACGATGTCATCCACCGAAAAATCGGTGCCGCTGACGGACACCTTCTTCTGAGGGGGAGTCACTTGGGAGCTTGCCGTCACCTTGTCGATCAATCCATAAATTTCGTTGAAATCGAACGGCTTGCTGATGTAGTCGTACGCGCCCTTGCGCATGGCCAGAATAGTGTTGTTCATGGTGTCCTGAGCGGTCATGACTACGACATGAGTTTGCGGTTGCTGGCTTTTGATGTGATCCAACAGGTCCATGCCGCCCATCCCCGGCATGAAGATGTCGGTGAAGACCAGCAGGTAATTGTGGTTCGCTATTTTTTCCAGCGCTTCCTCGGCGCTACCGGCGGTATGGACGGTCAGCGGTTTTTCCTCCAGCGCCTGCGCGAAGACCCAGCGGATGCTTTCTTCGTCATCGACGATCAGAATTTTATTTTCAGTGGTCATGGTTATCCTTGTTCTACGGGTAAGAACACCTGAACCCGCGTGCCTTTCCCTATTTCCGATTGCACATTCATTTTTCCTTTATGATTCTCGACAATTTTCAATGACAGCGGCAGGCCCAGCCCGCTTCCCTTGCTCTTGGTGGTGTGAAACGGGGTGAATATGTTGTTCAACTCCTCTGCTCCGATGCCGGGGCCTGAGTCCCTGATTTCCACCAGAATGGCCTGCCGGGAATTGGGGTGGGTTTCAGTTTTAACCGTGTAATTGGAATGAATCCGGGTCATGAGTTCCAGCGTTCCGCCTTCGGGCATGGCTTCCAGGGCGTTGCGCACCAGATTGAGGAACACCTGCTTCAATTGATCTTCATCTCCCTCCACCTGCGGCAGGCTGGGGTCGTAATTCTGAACGAACCGGAAATCCGCACGCCCGTTCTTTTTTTCCAAGAGCAAAATTTCCTCCAGGATCTGATGGATGTTGAGCAGTTTGAGTTCCAACTGCGTGGGCCGGGCAAAGTCCAGCATGCGCTCCATCATGCGGTTGATCCGCTCCGATTCCTTGATCACCACGTCCAAAAACTTGTGATGCTGGTCCGGCAAACGCTTGCGCAACAATTGGGCTGATCCGCTGATCGCCACCAGAGGATTTTTTATTTCGTGTGCCATGCCCAGGGACAGTGCGCCGAGATGGGATAATTCGTCCATTCGTTTTGAACTTTCTTCCAGCTCCTTGAACAGGCTCATGTCCCGCACATGCAACACCGCACCCTGGGCCGGGACTCCATGGTTCATGTAAGGCGACACGGTAACGCTGACCGGGAAAAGCGATTGGCTGGTTTTACGGATACCTTGGCCCCGAACATCGCGGAACGAAATGCCGCGCGTCAACGTGTCCTGAATCTTCGCGTTGATTTCCGAGGGTTCGGGAAAGATCTCTGTTAACGGTTTATTTGTTAAAGACTCGATCGAAGAACGAAACATTTCCTCAATGGCGGGATTGGCCTTTCCGATGGTGCCGTTTGGAGACACTAGAACCACCCCGTCAACAAAAGAGGAAAAGATGTGTTCAAAAAAATGATTGTCGCCATCCATCGCATTACCGGGCGCCGCTTATTTGGACGCTTTATTCTTTTTGGAAGTTTTTGATTTGCCGCCGGTATAGGGATTTTTACTACCGTCCTTGGCCGCCGGTTTGGATTCGGGTTTGGCGGCGGGGGCCGGAGCCTTGTCCGATGCCGGGCTGCCTTCCGGTTTCGACTCGGCGGGAGCCGCCGGTTTGCCTTGCTGGTTCTCGCTTTCCCAACCCTTTTTTCGGGACTCCGAGGGATAATCGTTGGCGTACCAGCCGTCACCCTTCAGGATAAATCCGCCGGCCGATACCATCCGCCGCGGTTTGCCCTTGCATCCCTTGGTTTCACAGTTTTTAGGAGGATCGGCACTGACCGCATGGATCAACTCGAAGACACTCCCGCATTTTCCACATTCGTATTCATAAATAGGCATACTACTTCAGAACTCCAGAAATTATTAGATCCTCAAAAGAGAGGGGAAATGGCTCTTTCCAAATCGCTTAAAATTTTAGCAGATTTAACTGCCTGCAAAAAAAATATCATTTTGACATCGAAAAATCAAGTTTTCCACAGTAATTTTGACTAATTTTAAGGCAAACGAGCGTGACGCTCGAATCAGCTTGGCCCAAGCGAAATGACGCGGTCGGTAAGTTACTTTTGCCAGGGGGAGGGCCTCTGCTGGGGGGGGGAGTTGGGTCCAGCGTCACGCTGGGCGGAGAACCTCCGCTGGTCATAAAATAGTTCGGTTGGCGAGGGCAACTCTGAATCGCGCAAAATGTCCCGGCGAAATTTGCACCGGGCCTTGCCCGGTTAAATTTCGGTGAGCCAGTGTTGGAATTTGGAGTTTTTGCCAGCGACGATGTCGAAGAAGGTTTTCTGGATGCGGTCGGTGGTGTCGCCTTTGGATCCGTTGCCGATGGTGCGGTTGTCGACCTCGCGGATCGGGGTGATCTCGGCGGCGGTGCCGGTCAGGAAAATCTCGTCGGCCAGGTACAACACGTCCCGCGTCATCGTCTCTTCCTTCCGGGGGATGTTCAACTCTTCGCAGATGCCGAACACCG
>JAUVMD010000070.1 GCA_030600405.1 Nitrospirota bacterium | reverse complement strand
TTCGGCTAAGTGAGAAAGGTTCTGAGCTCCCAATTGAATACCACTGCCGCGCAAAGCCTCCGCCACCGCAAATAGAGACGTGAAAGGAGGAATCAAAACCACTTCCGCAGGACAGGAGGGGTCCAACTTCCTCATCAAAGCGTGAACCGATTCCAGGGATTCCGGGACGGTTTTATTCATCTTCCAGTTCCCGGCAATGAGTATTTTTCTCATATATTACTTTATATTAATACCCCTAAACTCCAATTTTTATTAGATATTTTAATATGTCCTTAGTGCGGGAGGAGTAGCCCCATTCGTTGTCGTACCAGGCGAGAACCTTCACCATATTTTTTTCGATTACCTTGGTTGAGAGAGCGTCTACGATGGCGGAGTCTTCCGCTCCGTTATAGTCAACGGATACCAGTGGCGCTTCTTCATAACGCAGGATTCCTTTCAGCTCATTTTCGGAAGCCTTTTTGAATATCTCGTTAACCTCTTCCCGGGACGTATCGCGTTCCACCTCGGCGACCAGATCAATCAGCGAAACATTGGGCGTGGGCACCCGGATGGCCATCCCATCCAACTTTCCCTTCAATTCGGGAAGCACCAGTGAAACAGCTTTGGCCGCGCCGGTCGTGGTGGGAATCATAGAGACAGACGCGGCGCGCGCCCGGCGCAAATCTTTATGCGGCAAATCCAGAATTTTCTGATCGTTGGTATAGGAATGGATGGTGGTCATCAGTCCCTTGCGAATACCCAAATTATCGTTCAACACCTTGGCTACCGGAGCGAGGCAATTGGTGGTGCAAGAGGCATTGGAGATGATTTGGTGTTGCTTCGGGTCATATTTATTTTCGTTGACCCCCAGGACCACCGTGACATCTGGATCGGTGGCGGGTGCGGAAATAATCACCTTTTTGGCACCGGCTGTAAGATGTTTCGAAGCCCCTTCCCGTTTGGTAAACAATCCGGTGGATTCAATCACCACATCGATTCCCAATTTTTTCCAAGGCAAATCCTCCGGATTTCGAACGGACAGCACCTGAATGACTTTGCCGTCGATCAATAAGCGGCCCTCTTCCCCCTGAACCTCATGAGGGTTGATGCCTTGGACAGAATCATACTTGAATAAATGGGCCAAGGTTGCGGCATCGGTCAAGTCATTGATGACGACGACTTCGATGTCCGAACATTCCTTGTCCTTTAAAATACACTTCAGGACGTTTCTACCGATCCGCCCAAACCCGTTAATAGCCACTTTGGTGGTCATTGATCCTCCTTAACCCATATCATCTACAACATCATAAATGAAACCGCTCTACGGCTCATTTTCTATTTAAACACCGGTCGGTTCAATGGAATTTTTAACGAGACCTCAACCAGAAATCCCGGAAAACTGGAAGGAGCAGAATTATGAAGAAATTGCCGCAGCAAGTCAACCATTCCAATCTGGAAATGCGTTTAGTTTAGTGAGGACGTTGAGTGATCCCCTTCTGAATGGCTTGTATCATATTTTGAACCGCTTGCTCCAAGCCGTAATAGACGGAGCGGGACACCAGGCTGTGCCCGATGTTCAATTCCTCGATTTCTGGAATTCCGGCGATAGCGACTACGTTTTCATCGGTTAGCCCATGCCCTGCAAACACGCGCAAGCCCAACTCCGTGGCGTGGCGTGCGGAATTTCTTATCTTTTCCAATTCCCGCTGGATAGCGACATCATCACTCAACTCGGTATACAACCCAGTATTGATTTCGATACTCTCCGCTCCCAACTCCCGGGCCGCATCAATCTGTCGGGGATCGGGATCGACAAACAGACTGAAACGAATTCCCTGGGACTGAATCCGCTCACGAACATTTTTTAGATGCTCCTTTTGGGAAATGACATTCAACCCTCCCTCCGTAGTGATTTCCTGCCGCTTTTCAGGAACCAGTGACACCTGATAAGGTTTTGTCTTGAGAGCGATCTGAACCATTTCCTCAACGGCCGCCATTTCCAGATTGAGGACGGTATGAATTTTTTCACGAATATGGGATACATCATCATCCTGGATATGACGGCGGTCTTCACGCAAATGAACGGTGATGCCGTCGGCCCCGGATTTTTCCGCCAGGAGAGCGGCTTCAAGAGGATCCGGCTCCACCGTTTTCCGGGCCTCCCGGATGGTGGCAACATGATCGACATTGACAAACAAACGAATCTTATTTCCCATATTGGACTTTTAAAATTTCACTGACAAGTTTGACGGTGCGATACGTTTCCCGGACGTCATGGACCCGTAAAATCCGCGCGCCTTTGACCATTCCAATCACAGCGGTGGCGAGGGACCCCTCCAACCTTTCGGTGACCGGCAAGTCCAGAATCTTGCCGATAAACGATTTGCGGGAGGTACCCAGCAATATCGGTTTTTGCAATGAAGCAAAGGAATCCAGATTCGCCAGAATTTCCAGATTGTGCTCAACCGCTTTACCGAACCCGATTCCCGGGTCCACCCAAATCCGATCGGAGGCGATACCCGCTGATTCGGCGGTTCGAATCCCCTGTTCCAAAAATTGTTTGATCTCGCCCACGCAATCTTCGTAATGAATATCCTCCTGCATGTTCTCAGGAGAACCCCGCATATGCATAATAACCACTCCCGCATCATATTCGGCGATGATGGGCGCCATTTCCGGATACCGGAGCCCGGTAATGTCATTGATGATGGAGGCGCCTTCTTTTAAAACTTTTTGTGCAACACCCGGCTTATAAGTATCAACAGAAACCGGAATCGAAAAGTTTTGACACAATTGCGAAATGACCGGAAGAACTATAGCCAGTTCTTCTTCTTCGGATATTGGTTTCGCTCCGGGACGGGATGATTCTGCACCTATATCCAGATAATCCGCCCCTGTCTCAATCATGCGTTCTGCGACCTTGAGGGCGTCAGGGACCGAGGGTACCCAGCTGTCCGGATAAAACGAATCGGGAGACAGGTTGATGATTCCCATAATCTGTGGGGCTTCAAATTTCTCTGAGGGATTACTATTGGGGATCACCGCGAACCAGGGTTCAAATTAGGATGAAAAAAAGCCCCACTTCCGATTCTATCAGGAGTGGAGCTTTGGAATTACTTTAAGCGAAAAGAGAAAACCATTCTTTATGCTGGAGAGGGGTCAGGCATTCCACTTCCTCCCAGGAGGCCATCAGGGTCATCCAGAGATCCGGATTTTTTCTTACTCTTTTTCTCCTTTTGGGCGAGCAAGGCCTCTTCGGAAGGCTCCTCCTTGGGGGTCTCATCATCTCCAGACTCCGGCGGCTTGCCATCGATGATCTCGGAAATTTCCTTCAGGTCCAGAGTTTCGTGCTCCAATAACCCTTGAAAAAGTTTCTCCAGGGATTCACGGTTAGTGGTGAGCAAATCCATCGCTGTATTGTAGCCGCCCATCACCAGCGCCTTGACTTCCAGGTCGATCAGTTTGGCGGTTTCGTCACTGAAGTTTTTCTGCGTGTTAAAATCCCTTCCGAGGAAAATCTGTTCTTCCTTGGTGCCATAGGTGAGCGGACCCATTTTTTCGCTCATTCCCCATTCGCAGACCATTTTGCGGGCTGTTTCGGTGGCGCGTTCAATATCGTTGCCGGCGCCCGTGGTCATTTCCCCGAGACAAATCTCCTCCGCCACGCGTCCGCCCATCATGATCGCCAGGTTATTAGTCAGATATTGCTTGGGATAGGTGTGTTTGTCGTCTTCGGGCAACTGCATGGTAACACCCAGCGCCTGTCCACGGGGGATGATGGTCACCTTGTGCAGGGGATCGGTCCCTGGAAGCAGGTAAGCTACGAGGGCATGGCCGGCTTCATGATAAGCCGTGCTTCTCTTTTCTTTCTCCGTAATCACCATGCTCCGCCGCTCGACACCCATCAAAACCTTGTCTTTGGCGTTTTCAAAGTCGATCATGGTGACCATTTTTTTCTCGGTCCGCGCGGCCAATAAAGCGGCCTCGTTGACCAAGTTGGCCAAATCAGCGCCGGTAAAACCGGGTGTTCCGCGGGCGATGACTTTCAGTTTGACATTGTCATCCAAAGGAACCTGTGAGGTATGGACTTTCAGAATACCTTCGCGGCCTTTAATATCTGGCCGAGAGACGACCACCTGCCGGTCAAACCGGCCGGGCCGGAGCAAGGCGGGATCGAGAACATCCGGCCGGTTAGTCGCCGCGATCAAAATCACGCCTTCATTATTTTCAAAACCGTCCATTTCGACCAGCAATTGATTCAGAGTTTGCTCGCGTTCGTCATGGCCGCCACCCAACCCGGCACCGCGGTGCCGGCCTACCGCATCAATTTCATCAATGAAAATGATGCAGGGGCTATTTTTCTTACCTTGATCAAACAGGTCGCGCACGCGGGAAGCGCCCACGCCAACAAACATTTCCACAAAGTCGGAACCGCTGATGCTGAAAAAGGGAACACTGGCTTCCCCTGCGATAGCGCGAGCCAGTAAGGTTTTGCCGGTACCGGGAGGACCTATCAGCAGAACGCCTTTGGGAATTTTACCCCCCAGTTTGCTGAACTTCTGCGGCTCCTTCAGGAACTCAATAATCTCATGCAGTTCTTCTTTGGCTTCATCCGCGCCGGCGACATCCTTAAAGGTGGTCTGATTCTTTTTGTCGCCCACCAGCCGGGCTTTGCTTTTGCCGAAGGAAAGGGCTTTGCCGCCGCCGGACTGCATCTGCCGCATAAAGAAAATCCAAATTCCCACCAACAGAATAAGGGGAAACCATGAGATGAAGGCATTCGTATACCAAGTGGTGGTTTCGGGAGGAACTACGACCGTGCGCACTCCCTTTTCACGCAACAACTTCATGAGTTCAATATCTTCCTTGAGAATAACAGTCTCAAAAATCTTCCCTTTATCATCTTCACCGACAACTTTATCCCCTTGAATCTTGACTTCCTTGACCTCACCTTTTTCGATCATGTCCAGGAATTCGCTATAAATCTTTTGAGGGGCTTCCACCGGCTGATTGATCATACTGAAGAGAGCCAGCAGGATGAATGCTATAATGACCCAAAGGGCTAAATTTTTATAAAATTGGTTCAAAACCTTCTCCTTTATCAACGGATGGGCAAACCCCACGTTCTGAGTATCTAGAAACTAATAGTAGCATATTTCCCTGGGTAGGGGGCCCTTTCTTTCATTCGTTTATACCACAAAAAACTAGGGTAATCCCTTAATAAACAAAATCTTACTCGTGTCCGAAGTCACCCGGTAAGCATGGGCTATCCTAGTTCCATATACCCAAATAATATCATTTTCTCCGGTTGTCAAGATAGGGACAGTGGATCGAATTTCCTGAGGCACCTTTTCATCGATAAAAAGAGATTTCAATTTTTTGGTACCCTTCATTCCCAAAGGTTTCAATCGATCCCCAGCCTGAAAGAAACGGATCATTATATTATCGCCGGTTTTATCAAAATCCAGAAAAGCCTGATTGGATTGTCCAGCGGAGAATCCCATTTCACCCGGATCAATAATTTCGGCTTTCAATGTTAAACCGGCCTTTTCAACCTGGGTTTCCCCCGGGATATTCAGAGGCCTCATCCAATCGTATGCCTTACTATCATCAGATAAGATGCTGGAATCAGATTCCTGGATTCTTTTAAACTCCACGCGGTCTCCCAGGCACGAAACTTCCAGATTGCCGGGCAGATCGATTCGTTTACCCTTCTGAGCTTTTTCAAACAAGTGGAGTATTTCCTGGATATGAAAAAAAGAAACCCTCCTCAGGTCTCCTTTAATTTTCTCTATTCCTCTCCGGACCAACCGCCGTTTAAGAGCGAGGGGAAGTGCTGTGAAATATTCAATATCCATATTCAACGTTTCACTTTCTCCGGGTCTTGAAACCGCACGATCGAATTCATGATCTTCCAAAGTTTTCAGGTAATCATTATCGGCTCTGAAAATCCCCGATGCTTCAAAAAGGTTCTCCGTGATCCTAGGATTATATTTCTCCCGCAAAAAGGGAATCAATTCCAGACGAATGCGATTACGCAAATAATCTATTTTTTTATTGGAAGAATCCTCGCAGTAAGGAATTTTTCTGTCATTCAAAAAGTCAGCAATCTCAGGCCGGG
The DNA here is from genome assembly GCA_030600405.1 of Nitrospirota bacterium. Lineage (GTDB taxonomy): Bacteria > Nitrospinota > Nitrospinia > Nitrospinales > Nitrospinaceae > SZUA-226. Next base: position 649 of record JAUVMD010000070.1, on the reverse strand, counting down.
AGCAATAGAACAAAGGCCGGATGTAGGGATGCCGGACGGGGCTCATCCCTCCCACTCCTTTGAGGCCACTGCCACGCAACAGATTCATCAAAACCGTTTCCACCTGGTCATCCGAAGTATGACCGAGGGCGATCTTGTTGGCACCAATCTGATACATGAATCTTTCAAAAAATTCCAGACGAAGGTGCCGTGCGGTCTCTTGGAAAGAGCTTTTTGAGACTGCCTGTTTTGCCGCCACATCCTGTTTTTCAATCAAAGTTTTAATTTGAAGCGTTTCACCCAAATCTTTTACAAACCGGGCATCGCGATCAGATTCTTCCCCGCGCGCACCGTGGTTTAAATGGGCCATCGCCAACTCAATGTTTAACTCCTGCTTCAATTCGAGCAGACCCCGCAACAAGGCGACCGAATCCGGCCCACCGGAAACTCCCAGCAAAACATAATCACCGGGTTCGACCATTTTATGATCAATAAGAGTTTTTTTAATTCTTAAAACCAGAGGATCCATTATGGAGTAAACCGAAAGCAATAATGTCGAATAAAGAAGGGGTGATCCAGAGTCAGGTGGGCCGAGCCAATCAGGAGGATTGAATCAAAATCGATTTAACAGTTCTCGTTTCTTGTTTTGATATTCCCCTTCGGAAATTTT
>JAUVMD010000030.1 GCA_030600405.1 Nitrospirota bacterium | reverse complement strand
TTGACCTTGATGATTCTAGGAGATCATTGTTCTCGCGCCTGCCGGTTTTGCGATGTTCCCACCGGTCAGATGTTGCCTCCCGACGACAATGAGCCCCGGCAGGTGGCGGAAATGCTTTCCCGTTTAAGCCTGAGTTATGTCGTCATCACTTCCGTGGATCGGGATGATCTACCAGATGGAGGCGCCAGCCACTGGGCTAAAACCCTTCAGCAGATTCGTGCGCTGTGCCCTGACCTCGGAGTAGAGGTTCTTGTGCCGGATTTTAAAGCTGAGGTGTCTTTGATAGAAACAGTATGTATCGCCCAACCGGATGTGTTCGCGCATAATATCGAAACGGTGGAATCCCTGCAGAAACGTGTTCGTCCTCAATGCCGTTACGATTGGTCCCTGAAGACTCTGGCCGTGGCAGCACAGCAATTTGGGAGGATTACCAAAAGCAGTATGATGCTGGGTCATGGCGAAACCCGGAAGGAAGTGGTTCAAACCATGGCGGACCTCAGGAAAACGGGGTGCAGGATGTTGTCCATCGGCCAATACCTTCAGCCATCACGATCCCATCTGGAGGTGGTCGAGTACATTCACCCGGATGTGTTTGCCGAATACCAACAAATCGGTGAAGATGTGGGTTTCGATCATGTGGAGGCCGGTCCTTTAGTCCGCAGTTCATTCCGTGCTGAACAACAGGCCAATGCGGTAAATATTTAAATTTTTTCAATGCATCTGCTGTTTAATTCATGTGGTATTATTCAAGCTGGTCAAAACCTTTTCATAGAACCGGCCCTTCCAATCAAAAACAAACCGATTTTTTTCGTTTTGCGTAGCTTCCAGAAGTTGTTGGTAATATTCTTGGTCGTTCATTAATCGATTGATTTTTTCAGCCAAAACGCCAGGTTGATCCACTGGAAAGTGTTGTTCGCTGTTGGAAATGACGTCTGTATTTTCTGGTATAGCGCTGACCAGGCAGGGTAGTTGGCAGGTGGTGGCTTCCAGTAAAGACTCAGCCATTCCTTCGGCGAATGAAGGAAACGCAAAAGCGTCCGTTCCTTGAATCAATTCGACGACATCTTTTCTATACCCTGTGAAAATTATTTGATCTGCCACTCCCAAAGATTCTGCCATTGATTGTAATTCGTTCCTCCGAGGTCCATCGCCGATAATAAACAAAATTGCCCGCGATCCTTTTAATGAAACCATGGCTTGGATCAGGCAGTCGTGATTCTTGCGTTTGAGTAAAACCCCCGAGTGAGATATTAAAAACCGGCTTTCTGGCAAAGAGAATTCGTTTAATATGTTTTGCCGTTGTTTTTTCTTTTCGAATGGATGTTCCTCCACGTTGTTGGGGAATACGTCTATCGGTGCGCTGGGATAAACCTTTTTCCAGGCGGACTGCGCCCCCCAGGAATTGGCCAGCAAAAGATTGGACCACCTCAATCCCAATTTATCCATTAGTGTTTCAATTTTTTCATAAAGACTGTAATCAAACCGCCATTGAGATACGGAATTAGGAGTGATAAAGATTAAGGTGACCAGTGGGACGCGGGTTATCAGTTTAGCGATCCCCGAAAGACACGCGTATAAAGGGGAACCCACAGAAATCAATTCCACCCGGTTTCTTAGAGAGACCCACAGCAAATGCCAGGGAGCGATTGCGAAAAAATACGACCAGAAGGCCAAGCTTTCGCGGCTCTTCATGGGAGTCGGCATAATATGGGGAATCAGATTTTCATGCTCAAAAGGGTAGGGTTCTACCGCGATATAATGAACCTCGCATCCTTTATCCAGATAGGCCTCGATCATTAACCTGAATCGCTTGCAGAACCCATCGGGTTTGAATTTAAAGTAGATGGTAAGTACTTTTTTAGGTGGTTTCATGTCAATTGGTAGATACTCACGATTTGGAAAACTTTCCCAATCCCAGGGCTTCTCGAACGATATTCTTGAGGACAAAAATAATATTTTCTTTTCTTTCCGCCAGTCGTCTCAAGGTGTAAGGCAGCCAGGCTTTACCATATGGAACATAGAGGCGTACCTGATATCCCTTATCCAGAAGCACCTTCTGGATATCCCGCCGTACCCCATAAAGCAATTCAAAATAAAATGAATCGGCAGGAATTTTTTCCCTTTCGATAAATTCGATAATTTTTTCTATCAAAACTTCGTCGTGGGTGGCGATGGCGGGCAGGTTTCCCTCCTTCAGAAGACGGAAAGCCTGCTTCAAAAAGTTTTCACGGATTTCATCCATCGACTGATAAGCGATGGCGTCCGGTTCCTTGTAAGCTCCCTTGCACAATCGGGTGGAAACCCCCTGCTCGATCACTGATTGTACATCCTGGTCTGTCCGGCGAAGATAGGCTTGTAACACCACTCCCAGGTTCTTATGGGTTTTTTGGAGTTCGAGGCCTAATTTTATGGTTCGCTCGGTTAAATCCGATCCCTCCATGTCAAATCGGATGGTGTGATGACGCACCGCATCAATCAAATCCTTCGTATTTTTTTTACAGAGATCGAAGCTGATGTCCATTCCCAGGGCGCTGACCTTGGCGGAAATGTCAACCGGGCGACGAAAGGTTTCGATGTCTTTCAGGAGAGCCAGATACTCGCTTTTCGCCGCGATTGCCTGATCCTCTGTATGAACACTTTCGCCCAGGACATCCACCGTGCAGAGGAATCCCTGATCGTAAAGGGATTTGATGTTCTTGAGCGCCGTTGCCCGGTCTTCTCCGGCGATAAATCGTTTGGCGAATGGATATAGGATACGCATCGTGTATCATCCCAGACAATGGGGGTGCAAGCGACCCATCCCTGAGGATAAAGAATAGGGGTCAATGATGGAAAACCTAATAAAAAACTGACACTTATAATATAAACGATCTGGAAGGATGGGGCAAAAGTTTAGAATACCACCGGAATATTGCCTTGGATTTGACCCATAGGATGTTATAGAATTCCCCGTTTGAGGAGTGTTATGAATTTACAGTGTCTTATCTTTATCGCTCTGGGATTTCTCGCCGCTTTTACGTTGCTCTTCTATCTGATGACCAGCCACAAGTCAGACTGAACCTTCCACGAAGTTCTTGAATGGTTTGCCTAGTCCACAGCATGGCAGGCCACAAAAGTGTTCCCCTTGAATTTCTTTTCCGGATACTCGTTCCGGCATTTTTGGTGTAATGGAGATCCTTCCGGTTCCTTCATTAAAATCGGGCAACGTGGATGAAAGTGACATCCTGAGGGCGGATTGAGCGGTGAAGGCACATCCCCGACCACCGGCTCAAACGGTTTGCGTTCGCCCAGCGAGGGCACCGCTTTGAGGAGCGTTTGCGTATAAGGATGTTTCGGCTGCTGGAACAACTCCTTCGCCGCCGCATATTCCACGATGCGTCCAAGATACATTATGGCCACTTCATCGGAAATATACTGCACCACATTCAGATTGTGGGTGATGAACAGGTAGGTCAGATTCCGTTTAGACTGCAATTCCCTGAGCAGGTTGAGCACCTGCGCCTGCACCGATACATCCAGCGCGCTGGTGGGTTCATCCAGCACCAGAAACTCCGGCTCCAGGATGAGTGCCCGGGCGATGCTGATGCGTTGCCGCTGCCCTCCGGAAAACTCGTGTGGATATCGGTCGGCGACGGAAGGGTCCATCCCCACCTCCCTCAGTACCTTGGAAATTTTATCATTGGTTTCATCCGAACCCAGTTCCGAAAAATGAACCTGTAGGCCTTCACCAATGATTTCCCGAACCCGCAGGCGGGGCGACAGGGAACCGAAGGGATCCTGAAATACGATTTGCATGTGTCGGCGGATTTGCTTTAACTCGTTCATGGGCAGGCTCATCACATCGGTTTCTTGAAATCGCACCGTTCCCTGCACCTCCCGGTTTAATCGTAAGATGGACTCACCCAAGGTGGTTTTACCACACCCGGACTCGCCGACCAGGGCCACAGTTGACCTCTTCATCAATTTCAAATCAACATGATCCACCGCTTTAACATAATTGGCAATCCGGCGAAACACGCCTTTACGCACCGGGAACCAGGTTTTTAGTCCCTCAACGGTGATCAAAAGTTCGCGCCCCATCGATTTTTTGGGAGCGGGAATTTTAGGTTCTTCCTGCGCGGCGGTTTGGGTTATACCTCCTTCGAATAAATGACAGCGTACCGTATGCCCCCGTTCCACTTTATAAATTTTACTATCGTGGGAGCGGCACACGTCCATGGTGTAAGCACACCGGTCGGCGAATAAACATCCTTCTCCGTAATCCGTCGCAGGTGGAACCAGGCCGGGGATTGTGTTCAGTTGATATCCCTCGTCACCGGGCTTGGGAATGGATTCAAATAACCGCCGGGTGTAAGGGTGCATCATATTCCCGAAAATTTGCTCGCGGCTTCCCTGTTCCACGATGCGTCCGGCATACATGATAGACACATCGTCCGCCATCTGGTTAACGATACCCATATCGTGCGTGATGAGTAGGATCGCCATGCCCGTTTCTTTTTGAAGGTCCGCCATCAACCGCAGGACTTGGGCTTGAATCGTCACGTCCAGCGCCGTGGTCGGCTCGTCCGCGATCAGCAGTTTGGGTTCACAAGCCAGCGCCATGGCGATCATTACCCTCTGTTTCATGCCGCCGGACAGTTGGTGGGGATAGTCGTCGATGCGCTTGTCCGGGTCGGGAAGACCGACATGGTCCAGCAACTCGATCGCCCGCTTGCGGGCCGGGCCTTTTTGGAGCATGCGGTGCATGCGAAGCGGTTCTTCCAACTGGTTGCCGATGCGGTATAAAGGATTGAGTGAGGTCATCGGTTCCTGGAAGATCATGGCGATGTCGTTGCCGCGAACACGGCGCATGTCTGCCTCGGATTTTTCGGACAGGTTTTCCCGGTCAAACAGAATCTTGCCGGAGGGGTGATACCCGTTTTCGGCGATGAGGCGGATAATGGAAAAAGCGGTCTGGGATTTGCCGCACCCGGATTCTCCCACCAGTGCCAGAGTTTTGCCCTGATCCAGTTGGAAGGAGATGCCGTCCACCGCTTGCGCTACCTGAGTGAGGCCCACCCGGAAATAGGTTCTAAGATTGTCGACTTCGAGTAACATTCAGTTGGCCGCCTTTCTGGGGTCAAAGGCGTTGCGGATGCCATCGCCGACGAAGGTCAATAAAGTGAGGGCTCCGGTCAGCACCACAAAGGTGGGGACCAGTATCCAGATGGCCTGCAGATTGGTTTTGCCCTGCGACAGCAGTTCACCGATGCTCGGGGCGGGACTGGGTACTCCGAGGTTCAGAAAATCGAGGCTCACCAGCGCCAGAATGCCTGCCGTCACTTCAAACGGAAAAAAGGTGATGACCGGTGTCAGCGAATTCGGCAGGATATGTTTTCCCATGATGCGGAAATTTGAAACCCCCAGCGCCTTGGCGGCTTTGACATACTCAAGGTTGCGTCCCTTTAAAAATTCAGCGCGGATATAGGCGGCCATGCCCATCCATGCCGTCAGGTTTAAAATTCCAAACAACAGCCAAACAGAGGGGGTGAGTAGGGCGCTCAAAATAATCAGAATGTAGAGACGCGGGATGGAACCCCACATCTCCGTCAGGCGTTGCCCGATCAGATCGATCCAGCCGCCGAAAAACCCCTGAATGCCGCCTAGCAGGCATCCGAGAAGGGTTCCCGTTACCGCCAGCGATAAACCGAAAATCATTGAAATGCGGAAACCGTAAATCAAACGCGCCAGCACGTCCCGGCCGCGGTCGTCGGTTCCCAGGTAATGTCCGTCTCGCCAGGACGAGGGGATGATTCTGTTTTTATCGGCGGAGGGTGTTTCGTAAGGGGCGGCGAGGGCGACCCGGCCGGTTACGCTGTGGCTGGGAATGTATTTGTAGTCATAACGCACCGGCGGCCAGAGCATCCAATAGTCGCGGGGCTTGGCAAGCGCAACGGGACTTTCTGGAATTGTTTCTGGTTTGGTTTCCGTAACTGGCATCAGAGAATCGTCTTCTTCGAAATCTTCCAGACCCAGTATCAGGCCGGTATCATCCCCTTCATCAAAATCGCTCAAGTCCATATCCGCTGAAGAGTCCGGCGATTCGCCCTTAAGAATTCTTAGAAATCGTTCCGACTTGTAATCGGGTTCCGAGAGAAGGGGACCGCCAAAGTCTTGCTCGCTGTAAGTCAACAAGATGGGGAAATACGGTTTGCCGTCCACCACCAAAAGGGTTGGGCGGACGTTGCACAAAAACTCGGCGGGCAGGGTCAGGAAAAAAATCGCCATCAAGGCGAGCAGGCTGTAGCGCGCCCGTTTGTCGCTATTGAATTTTTGAAATTTAACCTGCAGGTCCTTGTTTAATTTTGTGGCCACTACCCTTGCGCCTCCTCAAATGAAATCCGGCGGTCGATGATCACGTAAGAAATATCCGTCAACAACTGTCCGATCAATGCCAGCAAAGCAAAAATAAACAGACTGCCCAATACGATGGGATAATCCCTCTGGATCACGGCCTGGTACGACAGCAGACCTAAGCCGTCCAAGGTAAAAATCTGTTCGATCAGCAATGAGCCGGAAAAAAACATGGTCAGAAAAGCGATGGGAAAACCGGTGATCAGGGGGATCAGTGAATTTTTTAAAATATGCTTGTAGAGGATGCTGTTCTCGGTCAACCCCTTAGCTCGGGCGGTGAGTACATATTGTTTGCGCATTTCTTCAATGATCGCGTTCTTGGTCAACATGGTGAGCGTCGCGAAACCACCAATGATGTAACAAGTCAGCGGCGCCGCCAGGTGATACAGATAATCGGTAAACTTCTGCCAGGAGGTCCACTCCTCATAACCGGGGGTGCCCACCGAGGTCAGCCCGGCAATGGGTATCATGTGGGCTATCGCCCGGTCACCCGGCCCAAAAAAAACGATGAGCAGGAGTCCTAGAACGAAACCCGGTGTACTGTAACCGATCAACACAAGTACGCTGGAGGCGGTATCAAATTGAGAGCCGCTTCTCACTGCCTTGGCGATACCCAGGGTGATGCAGATGATGTAGGTCATGAAAAAACTGATGACCCCAAGGGAGGCCGAGACCGGTAGTTTTTCGACGATCAGCTCCAGCACCGACTTGTTCCGGTAAAATGAATTGCCGAATTTGAACATCAGAAACCCGTCCCAGTTGTCCCGGTTGAAAAACCGTTGGGTGAAGGGCTGGTTCAGATCCTTTGGCGAATACCAGATGAAGGTACGGAGGTAGCGTTCCCACAGAGGCCGGTCAAGGTGATAGGTTTTTTTGAGTTCTTCCAGATACTTTGGGTCCATCTCCTGGGCTTTGAGACCCTGGACACCCCCCGGACCCCCACCGCCGGCTTCGCTCAACACGCCCGCATGTCCACGTAGCAGGGATCTCATTTGATCGATGGGTCCGCCTGGCACGAATTGGACGATGATAAACGTGATCGTGAGAATCCCGATCAAGGTCGGGAACATCAACAACAGGCGGCGAATGATGTAAGTGGTCATAGCGTTATCTGAATGAGGTCACTTAAGCGGTTTACCGGAGGCGCGGGCGATTTTGAGTTTTTTGGCCTTGGCCTCATCGTACCACCACCACTCTATAAAATGAGCCTGGCGGCTTGATGCAGAAGGAATAATTTTGGGATGTGAAAATCGATTCCAATACACCATGCGGTCGTAACCGATATACCAATGGGGCACCAGATAAAATTGCTGAGTCAGGATACGGTCCATTGCTTGAATGGCGTTCACCAGTTCCTTGCGGGTTTTGGCTTTAACGATGATATCGACCAGCTCGTCGATGGCCGGGTTTTTAATGCCCATATAATTTCGTGATCCCGGAACTTTTGTCGCTTCACTGGTCCACATGCTTCTCTGTTCGTTGCCGGGTGAGCGGGATTGGGGAAAATTGGTCACCACCATGTCATACTTGAATTCCCGGAGGCGTTCTTCATATTGGGCGACTTGCACCAGTTTGTCCGTAAGCTGAACCCCGATTTTCTTTAAATTGTTTTTAAACGGTTCGACGATTCTTTGGAACAAGGGACTGACCAGTAATATTTTAATTTCCAGGCGTTGACCCTTCTTTTGGCGAAATCCGTCTGCGCCTCGTTGCCAGCCTTCCGAATCGAGCAGTTTGTTGGCCAGAGCAACATTTTTTTCGATGGAAATACCCTGGCCGGGTGCGCCGACCGATTTGGTGAACACGGTTTTTGGGACGTGTTTTTTACCGTATTCTTTCCTCAAGTTAAGTAGTATTTTCTTAACCTCTCCTTGAGGCAGGCCCTCGGCCTTCATTTCCGGGTTGTTGTCGAAATAGCAATCATTGCGCGTGTACTGGTTGTAAAACAAATTCCGGTTGCTCCATTCGAAATCCATCACCATGGCAATGGCGGCACGTACCTTGCGCGATTTGAAAATCGGATTTCGCATGTTCATGGCAAAGCCCTGCATACCGGCCACACGGGTATGAGGAAGTTCTTTTCGAAGGTAGTAACCTTTCTTGACGAAATCTCCCTTGTAGTCCAACGCCCAATCGCGTGAGCTGTTGATTAAGTTAAAGTGGTATTCCCCTCCCTTAAACGCCTCACGCATCGCTACTGGATCGAGATAAATTTTGACGGTGATTTCGTCAAAATTGTAACGGCCTTTATTGATGGCCAGGTCCTTTCCCCACCAATTGGGATTACGCTGGTAAGTGATGTATTTGCCGAATTCGTATTTTTTTACTTTATAGGGACCGCTTCCCACAGCTTTATAGTCAAAATCCGAGCCGAACTTTTTATCTTTCTGACCGTAGATGTGCTTTGGCAGGATGGTCATTTGCCCCACAATCAACGGGAGCTCCTGGTTATAAAAAGCGAAGGTGTATTTCACTTTGTAGCTATCCAGTTTTTCAGCTTGTTTGATATCGGCAAAATAATGTTTGAAAAAAGGGTGATACTCCGGGTTTTTAATCAGGTCGAACGAGAACACAAAGTCGTCCGCCGTAACCGGGTGCCCGTCAGAAAATTTTGCGTTTTTGCGGATGTGGTAAATCATGCTAAGCCGGTCGTCGGCCAGTTCCACCTTTTCGACCAGATTGCCGTATTGGGAAAAATGTTCGTTATCATCCGCCGAGCCGTCCATGGGGGTTTGAAACACCAGCAAATCGATAAAGCGGGCGGGAACTCCTTTCAGCGAGAGCGGGTTTAATTTGGTGAACGCACCGAAGTCGCTCAAAACCAGATGTCCGCCCTTGGGAGCGTTGGGATTGCCGTAGCGGTAAGGTTCGCCGGGTTTGTATTTGAGGTCCTGCGGCCCGTATAACGACAACCCGTGCGAGGCTTTTTCGGCCCAGCCCGGGGGAGCATAAAGTAAAACGAACCCTAGCAGGAGGACCAGGAATAAAAAGTGTTTTTTCATGGATGTGCCTTTTGGATGATGCCATCGTCCCAGTGGTTGCCGGGACCCGATTGAAGGATGT
>JAUVMD010000084.1 GCA_030600405.1 Nitrospirota bacterium | reverse complement strand
GCAAGTTCGGCATCATCATCGTCGGGGTTCGGATCAGAGCCGCCTAAGGCACCCACCCCTCCGCCCCGATCCAAAGCGATTACTTCCGAGGATAAAGATATTGAACGGTTGCGGCAGGTCATCGCCAAAAATCCGAAGGATGTTAAAAGCATGATCATGATGGCACAAGTGGCGTTCGAAGCCAGTCGTTATCAGGATGCCATTGAACCTTTGACGAAAGCGGTCAAGCTCCAGCCGAAAGACGCAGAACTCTTTTTCATGCTGGGGGAAGCGCATTACAAGGCCCAGCATTATCATGATGCCCTGACCCCCTTCAAGCAAGCCATCCGGGTCAATCCCAAAATGGCCAAGGCGCATTACAATTTGTGTCTGATCAATGAACTCGTGGGCAATGAAGATGCCGCGCAGAAACATTATCAACTGGCCATCAAAATCGATCCCAAGATTGAACAAAAAATGAACTGATTACAGGCTCTAGCCCGGCCGTTCCTCTTCCCAACCGTCAATCAATACCCTTCGATTTCATGTACCATTTTAACTGCTTTCACGGTGGCGTAGACCTGCATGCCGGGTTTCAGCTTCAAGTGGGCCAGTGACTTGCGGGTGATGGTGGCGAGAATGGGTTCCCCGACATCCAGTTTAAGATTCACCGAACTTCCCTTGGGATCTGTCGGTCCGATTTCCAGAATGGTGGCAGGGAGCAGATTCAACACGCTGGTCGGAGTCTCGGATTTTCCCAGCGCGATGCTGATATCCTGCGCCAGCAAATGCACACGCAAAGGACTGCCCACCTCAAGGGGTTGCTCGGGGATGTAAAGTGACTGGTCCCGGTACTGTACGCGCGTGAGACCGAACTCTGTTTCATGGCCAGCGACGGTGGTGGTCAAAACGGACCCCACGGTTGACGGTCCGGTTTTTCCCGCCAGATCGAGACGCGACAAAACTTCGTTGGCCGGACCCGTGGCAACACTCTTTCCTTCTTGAAGTAAAATCAACGTATCGACCAGTTGCAGTACTTCACCCAGGGAATGGGTCACATAAACGATAGGCAGTTTCATTTCTTTGCGCAGGCGGATCAGGAAAGGCAGAATATCCTGCTTGCGTTGTGCATCGAGGTTAGCCAGCGGTTCATCCAACAACAACAACCGTGGGCTGGTCAGCAAGGCCCGTCCGATCGCCACGCGTTGCTGTTCGCCTCCTGAAAGTTTCTGTGGCCGTCGCTCCAATAGAGGATGCAGGTCCATCAAATCGGCCACCTGCCCGAAGGTGATTTTTCTATGATCGGGAGTGATCCGACGGTATCCGTAATTCAGGTTGTCCCGCACGGTTAAATGAGGAAACAACCGGGCTTCCTGGAATACCATTCCGATAGGTCGGCGGTGGACCGGAACGAATTTGTTTTGCGATTCGTCCTGCCACACGCTATCACCGAATCTCATATATCCGGTGGGTGACCGTTCCAATCCGGCCAGACAACGCAGGAGGGTGGTTTTGCCGGAACCGGACCGTCCGAAGACGACCGTTACTCCTTCATCCGGAAACTCCAGCTCTGTGTCCAGATGAAATTGTTTGTATTGAATTCGGAACCAGGACTGGATCGTACTCATGAGACGTGTACCGGTAAACGGCGGTTGAACGCGTAAACAATCAGCAACACTATAAAGGAAAATAGCAGGAGGCCGCCCGAAAGCCAATGCGCCTGTGAATATTCGAGGGCTTCGACGTGGTCGTAAATGGCGATGGACACCACTTTGGTTTTGCCGGGAATATTGCCTCCCACCATCAACACCACTCCAAACTCTCCCAGCGTATGGGCAAAGCCCAGGACGGTTGCTGTGAGATAACCCCGCACCGCCATGGGAGAGGCGACACTGAGAAAGGCATCCCACTTCGACGCGCGCAGGGACCAGGCCGCTTCCAGGTAGGTTTTGCCAGCCGCTTCAAAGGCTCCCTGTAACGGTTGCACGACAAACGGAAACGAATAGAGCGTGGATGCGATCACCAGACCGGCAAAGGAAAACGCAAGGGAGGAACCGGTAACGGATTGAAACGGTCCGCCGATCACCCCGTTGGCACCGAGGGCGATCAGTAGATAAAATCCAAGTACCGTCGGTGGTAAAACGAGTGGAAGAGCGACCACCGCCTCCACCCAGACGCGTGCGCGAGAAGGCGTGTGCGCCAGCCACCAGGCGACGGGCGTTCCGATCAACAGCAAAACGCTGACCGTAGTGGCCGCCAGCTTCAGTGTAATCCAGATCGGTTGCCAGTCTATGATTGAAAAGTCCATCGCGTCCTTCCTTCTATTATTTCAGGCCGTAACCGTAGGATCGAATCATTTTCCGTGCCGTGTCCGATTTTAAAAATTGCAGAAGCGCCCTCGCCGCCGGCTGGGATTTACCCCGGGTTAAAAGCACCGCGTCCTGATCGATAGCCTCGTAAAGATGTTCCGGAACGATCCACCGGCTTCCCTGAATCTTCAAGCGCGGATCCAGTACCTGGGATAAGGCGACAAACCCGACTTCCGCGTTACCGGTGGCAACAAATTGAAACGTCTGTCCGATGTTTTCACCTTGAACAAGAGCAGGCGATATCGATTCCCACAGGTTCAATCGTATCAGCGTCGTGTAGGCGGCTTTTCCGTAGGGCGCAGTTTTGGGGTTGGCCAGGGCCAGGTGCTTAAAATTTCTGCGATGTAAAATGCTTTTACCATCAGTGGGGATTCGCCTGGGATCGGCGCTCCATAAAACAATTTTACCCTGGGCATAAGTAAACCGCGTTGCGGTTACCGCCTGTCCGCTTTTTTCCAAAAGCCGAGGGCGTTCACTGTCCGCCGCGAGAAATACCTCGAACGGTGCGCCGTGCAGGATCTGGGCGTACAGTTTCCCCGTTGATCCGGACACCGTACGCACGGTATGCCCGCTCTGCTTTTGAAATACCGGGATCAACTGTTTGAAGGGACTCAGGAAATTGGAAGCCACCGCCACCGTCACCTCCCCGGCAAACACGGAAGGTCCGAAAAAGGTCATGAAGGCGAAGGTCCAACCCAGTACCCATCGTTTTAAAATTAAACCCATCCTGTTTCCTGTTCAGAACAAGGTTCGTGTAAGGGTTGCTATGTGCATCGATATATACCATAAAACATATCGATGAGTCAAATCAAATAATGCAACCGGGAGGATTTATCTTTGCGCGGTAGATTCCATATTCTGGTCAGGGCGTCCGGGAGTTCCGATCCGGGAAAAATCGTTGCAAAGAAAATGGGGGGAAGCTACCCTGTTAGACATGGAGAAAAACTTCGAACCCTTGAAAGACCGGTTACGAATCATCTGTGACCGGCTGGACCCTGAGGAGCAGGCATCTTTCAGACCTTTGATTGACAACTTTGCCGGTGCGACCTCGGAATTTCAGAGAATCATGCGCGATCTCGGAAAATACGGAGCGAAAATCGGCGAGGGCTCCACATTCGGTATATACCGGGAAGTACAAAATCTCTTCGATCAAGCCAATCGCGGGGAGTAGCCATTCATGAGTGATGCCGGGGCGGTTCATATGTTCGTCCACGGTCACGTTCAAGGTGTTTTTTACCGGGCCAATACGCAAAAAGTGGCAGAGGGTCTGGGGCTGACCGGCTGGGTGGAAAACTGCCACGACGGTTCGGTGGAAATACACGCTGAAGGCAACAAGGCAAAATTGGAAGAGTTGGTTGCATGGTGCTGGCGCGGTCCGGCCCTGGCATCGGTTTCCAATATTGATCTAAGCTGGATCAAGGCTGAAGGCCTGCGCTCTTTTGATATTCGATAGAAAGGGAGTCATGTTACATATACAAAATGTGGTCAAGAATTATCAGGATTTGGAAGCCGTGAAAGGCGTTGACCTGGAAATTCCCGAGGGCGAGCTCTTCGGATTTCTGGGACCCAACGGTGCGGGCAAAACCACCACCATCAAAATGATCGTGGGACTGCTCAAGCCCACCTCCGGAACCGTTTCCATCGGAGGGTTTGATATCGGCAGTCAATCCTCCGAAGCCAAATCCATTTTGGGATACATTCCGGACCGTCCTTTCATTTACGAAAAGCTGACCGGCCGCGAATACCTGGCATTCATCGCCGATCTTTATAACATGGATGCCGCCGATGTCGCTGAACGGGTCCAGAAGTACCTGGATTTTTTCGATCTCACCGAGGCCGGGGACAAACTGATCGAGGGTTATTCACACGGGATGAAACAGAAGCTGATCATATCCGGCGCCTTGCTTCACGATCCGAAATTGGTGGTGGTCGATGAACCCATAGTGGGATTGGACCCCAAGGGCGCGCGGCAGGTCAAGCAGTTGTTTCGCGACTTGTGCCAAAAGGGGACCTGCATTTTCATGTCCACCCATTCCCTCGGCATCGCACAGGCAATGTGCGACCGTATTGGCATCATTCAAAAAGGCGAAGTCATCGCGCTGGGGACTCTGGACGATTTGCGCAGGCAGGCCTCCAAAGAACACGAACACCTCGAGGACATTTTCCTGGAGCTGACCGGCGACACGCATCTGGAACAATTGAGCGGAATGATGGCCACTTCCAGTTAACCCGCCTGAAAAGAAAGTTATTCGGTTTTAGGCGTTTCCTTTAATATTCCCGACACATCTTGTTCAGAATTGCCGCGCTCGATTTTGAGGCGCACCGTATCTCCAAAATTATACTTTTGCAGTTGAGCGGCCAAATCCTCCACATCGGTCAGTTTGTTTCCGTCCAGCGCTAATAGCACGTCGTCTTTTTGCAGGTTCATTCGCTCTGCGTTGGAACCCTTCCCCACTTTCAGGACCTTGAGTCCGTTCTCCAACTCTTCCAGAAAAACTCCGAGCCGGATGCGCTTGGGCGGCGGGACGATATAGGACACTTTCCAACCGAAGTCCGACGCGTATAAGGGAATAGAAACGTTTTTCATTTTCATTTCACGGTTCTTCAATTCCTTGGGGATTTCCGTGACGGCGGGCAGGATGATCGAATAGGCATGCGGCACGCGCCGGAATGCGCGCTTTGGAATCCCGTAACCGTATTGCACATGAAACCCGCCAGCCAGCACAATCAGTTTGCGGTCCCGGTTTTTTTCGTCTTTTAAGAAGTGTGCCACGGTTTCGGCCATCGATTCCTCCCATAGCAGGAGCATCTGATACGGTTTGGAGACCACCCCGGTATGCGTGTCGCTGCCGCCGAATAAGGACATCGAATAGGCCCGGTGATATGTATCTTCAGAGTCGATTTCCGGCAGTCCTTCCTGGCCGAGCCCACCGTCACGGAATTTTTGCTCCATCGTGAGCGAAGATTTCAAGCCGATCAGCGGGATCGAGTTTTCCTTTAAGTATTCGAAGATGGGTTGGTACAGTCCGTAGCCTTGGCCCCAGTTCTTTCGGAACAGTTTGCGGAATTGTTTGTCGGTCAGATTTCCCTGGTGCCAACGGTCCAGATCGTCCTGGGCGGAGCGGCGGAACATTTCCATGCCCACAGAAATTTGTCCCGGGAATTTTTCCTGCAGGCGGCGGATTACTTCCAGCTGAATCCGGTGTGCTTCGAGGTTGTCGTGTATTTCCCCGATATAGATGACGCGCGATCCGGAGATGGTATCGATCATCTGCTCCACCGAAACCGTAAGTCCGGTCGGCAGGTGCAGAATTTCTCCTTCTTTCAGCGCACCCAAATCCCTATAGGGAGAACCTAGATTGGGGACGGCATATTCCTCCGCCTCGGCGGGAGCAAGGAATCCGGCGGTTAACAGCAGTAGGGCGCCTATCTGTGGAATCATTTTCATGGGGTCTCAGCATCGCCTCCGGTATGGAATGAGCATTCAGGTGATTAAATCATAATATCAAAGATTCGGGGAGAACTCCTTCACTTGAGAAAAGGCGGCTTGACATCAAATCGGACATGGTCAATAATGCAAAATTCATTCACTATTCCCAATGTAATACCTTCTATAAAAGGGGGTTGCAGAAGGGATTTCATTTTAAACGCTCTTGAAAGGGGTTGTTTTTCTTTTGGAAGTTACCGTACATCAAAATCAGGTCGATAAAGCATTAAAAGCGCTCAAGCGGCAAATGACCAAGGAAGGCTTGTTGAAGGAATTGAAGCGGCGCCGGTTTTACGAAAAGCCTTCGGTCAAAAAGAAGCGCAAACAGAAGGAAGCCAAAAAGAAAAGAAAATCCGCCATGCGGCGCAGTTTTTCTTAACTTGTAATCAGGCTGATAAATACACCGGCAGAGGGTTTCCCTCCGCCGTTTTTTTATT
>JAUVMD010000319.1 GCA_030600405.1 Nitrospirota bacterium | reverse complement strand
CCTGTTTGGTCATGCGCAAGTTCTTAAGGTAGGTGAACCGTTGAAACATATAATCGAGGAACGCCAGAAAAATCATCGCCACCAGCACCTTGATCATGATCTCAAGCATCATCTCCCCCATGAAAATCAAAATCTGACCGACGCTCTTTCCCATCATGGGAGGAATTTCATCGAAGCGTCCTTGGATGGTGAGATATGCGATCAACGAAATGAGAGTCACTTTGAAAATGGATTTGAACAGTTCCATTAACGCGATCCGGCTGAACATGCGCTTGAATCCGTTCCAGGGATTCATTTTATGGAACCGCGGCAGGAGAGGATGCGTGGAAAACCGGACGCCGCCGGTCTGCACCAGATTGGCGAGCACACCCCCCAGCATGATGGCAAATAAAATGGGACTTAGAACGGTAAAGGAGTTGTCCATCGCCCACGCCAGCAATTCTCTCATGTCCTTCAGGTTGGGTTGGATAACATGGACCTGAGTAAAAAGGTATTGCCAGGTCGCCATCAGATGCCGGGTACTGAAAGCTCCGGCCATAGCGAACGCTAAAATAGCGGCCAGTAGGACGAAGGCGGAAGTCAGTTCCCGGCTATGGGCAAAATTGCCCTTTCCCTCGGCATCCTGGATACGTTTCGCTGTCGGCTCTTCTGTTTTCTGATCGATATTGGCTTCTTCTGCCATAACCGGAATCCTTTAATTTCTGTTGCCGGGGGTCATTCTCCCATGGTGTGCATCAAGCTCATCAGCCAGTTGGGCAATTGCGAGATGTGTTGCGTCATCACCATACCGAAAAAACTCATAGTGAGTCCCACCATCAAGAGCCCCACCCCGATCTGCAAGGGAAATCCGACGATAAAAACATTCATCTGCGGAACCGTGCGGGCCACCAGCCCCAATCCCACGCTAATAAAAAATAAAATCGCCATGATAGGAGCGGCGATTTTAACGGCCACCACAAACGTGGTCGCGAACAGTTTCAGAATCAGCGCCATGGTTCCAGCGGAAAATCCGAATTGGTGCGGGTTGATCAGATGAAAACTCTCAACCAGCGCGTAGATGGTAAAATGGTGCGCATTCAAAGCCAGGTACAATAGAATGGTGAAAATATTCTGAAACTGGCCAGTGATGGAAACTTGCGACTGGGTTTGCGGGTCGATCACGTTGACGATGCCGAACCCCATTTGAAAGTCCACCGCCGTTCCGGCAATCTGAACCGCGGTAAAAATCAACCGCGTGGCATAAGCGAGCACCAGGCCCACGGTCGCCTCGGAAAACAAGTAAATGGTGAAATCGAGCAAACCTTTGGGTTCCACCATGGGCAAATTCCGGACCAGGGGAAAGACACTCAGGCTGAGAAGGAGGATGAAACCGACTTTGATGCGGGCGGGAAACTGCTGGCTGCCCAGTATGGGAACGAACACAATAAAAGCCGCCACCCGAACCATAACGAAGATGAAGTGCTCGAAATCACCATACGATAGATTGAAGAGCTCCATCACCCGATATAACTGGGAAAGTTTAAAAGGATCTGCTCAGTGAAGCTCAGCATGATCCGCATGATCCAGGGGAAAAACAGGAACAGGGCCAGAAACACCGCCAGGATTTTGGGAATGAACGTCAGCGTCAATTCTTGAATGGAGGTGACCGCCTGAAAAATAGATATCACCAGTCCGGTAACCAGCCCAAATCCCAGCATGGGTGCGGAAACCAGAAGTGTGGTTTTAATTGCGCTCAAGGCAAAGTCCACGATGAATTGTTCGGTCATCACACCACCCTAGGCAAAACTTTTGACGAGGGAGCCGACGGTTAAATGCCAGCCGTCGACCATCACAAACAGCATCAATTTAAATGGCAGGGAAATCAGCACGGGAGGCAGCATCATCATTCCCATGGACAGCAGAATACTGGCCACGACCATGTCGAGAATCAAAAACGGGATATAAATCAGAAACCCGATTTGAAACGCCGTTTTCAGTTCGCTGATTACGAACGCGGGCACCACCGACTGAATTTTGACTTCGTCCAGCGTCTCCGGCCTTTCCCCTTGATCCATATTGATGAACAGAGCCAGGTCCTTTTCGCGGGTCTGCTTCAACATAAAAGTTTTAATGGGAGTTTGCGCCAGCTCCAAGGCTTTTCCCTGGGTGATCTCTTCATTCAAATAAGGTTGTAACGCCTTGTCGTTGATTTCCGTGATTACCGGGCTCATCACAAAAAAGGTCAGGAACAGGGCCAGCCCAATCAACACTTGCGTCGGTGGCGTCTGCTGGGTTCCCATGGCCTGCCTGAGAAAAGACAGGACAATGACAAAGCGGGAAAATGATGTCATCAGAATCAGGATCGATGGCGCCAGGGTTAAGATGGTCAGAAGAAACATGACCTGTAAAGCGGTCGACAAAGTGGTGGGTTCCCCGGCATCCTCCACCCCAAACTGAATCGTGGGAACCGGAATGGCGGAAGCGTCCTGAGGAGCCGTAAAGTTAACAGCCATCCATAAAAAAGCGGACATTGAAATTAAAATGAGCGCTGATCGTTTCATTTAAAAACCGGGACCTCCTCCAGCGTTTTTCTGACTCGTGAAGCTACATCCTTCATCGTGGGCTGTTCGGCATCGGAAGAATTTGCAAATTGTTTTACGTATTCTCCAAACGGATTAGTGGAACCGGGCTTAACCAGACGTTTGTTATCGGCGTCGACTCCCTGCTGCTTAGCCTGCGGTTTTTTCCCTTCTTTCCCGGTTTGTGGCGGTATGACTTCATTATTG
>JAUVMD010000094.1 GCA_030600405.1 Nitrospirota bacterium | reverse complement strand
TATTCGATTGATGAAGCATTTCTGCGGTTGGATCATTTGCAACCTCGCAACCTGTATGAATATTGCAAAACCATTCGCGCAAAGGTGATTCAGTGGACGGGTATCCCTGTGTCTATTGGCATTGGGCCATCCAAGGTGTTGGCAAAAGTGGCCAATCGCGTTGCGAAAAAACAAACAGATGATGGCGTGTTCGATATTCGGAGTCAAAAGACGCAAGATGAGATTTTAAAAGCTCTGGATGTAGAAAAGATATGGGGGATCGCTGGGAAATGGGCTGAACGTTTGGGCCGAATAGGGATTGAAAAGGCTTCGGACCTGAGAGACGCCAGCCCCACTATCATCCGCAAACATCTATCGGTTGTCGGGGAGCGTATAGTGCGGGACCTGAAGGGGCAGTCCTGCATCGACCTGGAGGACATTCAACCCAGAAAAAACATCATGTCGTCCAAGTCGTTTGGCACCCTGTTAACAAAAAAAGAACCCATGGAAGAAGCATTAGCCAATTACGCGGCGCGTGCCTGCGAAAAACTGAGACAACAAAACAGTCGGGCGCAGGCGGTATATGTGTTTGTTCAGACCAATGAATTCCGAGAAACGGATAAGCAATACAGCAATGCACTCACCTGTACTTTAACGATCCCTACCAGTGATACGCGTATCATCATTGAAGCCGCAAAGTTTTGTTTGAACAGGATTTATAAACAGGGGTACCGTTACAAAAAAACAGGGATCATGTTACTGGATTTAATCCCCGCCTCGTTGGAACAGAAGCACCTGTTTGTTGATTTTGACCATCACCCTGGCGACCATTTGATGGAACTTGTGGATCGAATCAATAAAGATCATGGGCCCGACACATTATTTTTCGGGGCGCAAGGTGTGACCCGGGAGTGGAAGATGCGTTGCGGGTTGCGGTCACCGCGATACACAACCCAGTGGGATGAACTATTAATGGTGGGTTAAATTCCAGCGAGGCGTTGTTGGACCTGCTTTTTAAACTCCAACGGCGCACGGATCATACTGAGGGGATCGCTGACGCCTCCGGTTCCGGAGACGATGATGGTGCCAAAATTCAATAGCCGGCCCCAGATGCTTTGATCCACCTGCACGCTTTCCACTCGTGTTAGAAACACTTCGATGGTTTTTCTTTTCAGGAAACCTTCCTTGACGATCACGCGCTGGTTGGTAATCCCGAACTCGGCGGACAGGTAATGAATCCATATCACCAAGGCATGGATGAGGGCCGCCGCCAGAAAGATTCCGCTGAAAATCGCGAGGGCAAAATTTATTTCCGGTTTGAACACATAGACCCACTTGATCCCAAAAAGAATGGCCGACAGAAGTAACCAGATCACCGGGTAAACGAAAATAATTTTATGGCGCCGGGTCAGATAAACGATTTCTTCGCCGTCCAGCAAACTTTTGTGGATGTAACCCATCGCTGTGTCTCCCTGTAACTTTACGTTGAAAAGAGGAATCGCCCATTCATTCAAGTATAAAGGTTAAATTGGGATTCTACCCGGAATTTCACAAAACCGGTCGCCCTGGACGGAGAAAATTATTCAGAAAGGCGGCATTAGAAAACACCGGGAACCCGATCAAATCATACTATTGATGAAATCTTCGTCCTCCATATCGTCGCTGAGGTACTCGGGGAGTTGGGTATCTTTATCCACCAGGGAGGTTTGAATCTGCATTGCACTCAATCCCGAAGCGTCCAGCAGATTGGCCCCTTTCAAATTGGTTTGCCCGAACATCACATCCTCATTGAACTGAGCCGACTGCACATCTGCGTTTTGCAAGTTCGTACTTTGCAGGTTGGACTCCATGAGATTGCATTTTTTAAGGTTGGCATTTTCCAATTGTGCGCCTTGCAGGTTCACCTCCTGCAATCGTGCCTGCTCCAGGTTGGCGCCTTCCAATAAAGCCCCAGCCAGATTGGAAAATTGCAGTTTGGCCTGTTTGAGATTGGCGCCTTTGAGGTTAGCCTTGGCTAGAGCCATCCCCCGGAGGTCGGCTTCGGAAAGATCGATCGATTCATTCGGATTTTGTTCGCGCCATTGGTTCCAGGCCTCCGGCCCTTTTTTAATCAACTCCACATGCTGTTCATTCGCCATTACCCTTTTTCTCCTTGATCTATTGTCACCGGGTCGCCATTAACGAACCGGCCCTATTTGATTTATTTTAAATAAAGAATTCAGATTGAGGTTTTCAATCATATCAAAATTTGATATCCACAGAGCTTTGAATTTTCCATTTCTGCAATTTATTCATCTTTTCCGGGACCTTTTCCCGACCCGGATCATCTAAAAAACAGCGGTAAACCCCGGATTCCGGAGCACGGAGACTATTCTATGCCGAATATCAGCCAGATCGATATCCATAAAGTGAATGAATTTCTTACCGAGGGGTCGGCAACGATTGTCGATATTCGCGACCCGGCTTCTTACGCGATGGGCCATATCCCTTCCGCTCTCTCCTTAAACGAACAAAACGTGGAGCAAGTGACTGATCAACTGGACAAACAAAAAACCCTGGTCGTGTGTTGCTACCACGGAATTTCCAGCCAGGGAGCCGCAGGATACTTGATGTCTAAAGGTTTCAAGGATGTTCACAGCATGATCGGCGGCTATGAAGCCTGGCAGATGAATTATCCTTCAGAACAATAAAACCCCTCTCTAACTATTGATCGTGGGCCTCAAATCAAAAAACATTCTGATCGTTATTCCTAAAAGCCAGTTTCAGGAGCAGGAGTTGTTTGATACGCTTGAGGTGTTGAAGGCCGCCGGTCCGCGAATTATCGTTCTGTCCAAATCAGGTCAGGAGGCCGTGGGAATGAATAAAACCCGGTTTACGCCCGACGGCATGCTGGTCGACTGGGACAAACAGAAAGGTGTTTCCGGGAAATATGATGCCGTCCTAGTCATGGGTGGCAAAGGCGCCCCGAAATCCCTGTGGGATGACACTATTCTTCCTCAAATCCTGACGGATCATTTTCGTGCGGAGCGGGTGATCGGCGCCATTGAATTGGGCGTGGCCGTTCTGGCCCGGGCTTCTCTTTTGTCCGGCGAAGCGGCAGGACCGGAGGATGAAAAGTTTCTATCGGAGCTGGAGGAAGCTGGCCTGACACTCGCCAACTTCCCAGTCGTTCAAGACGGAAAGGTCATTACCGCCTCGGGGCCGGAAGCCGCGATGGAATTCGCGAGTACTGTTTTAAGCGCATTGGAATAACACGATTCGAAGGTTTCCTATGAAATCAAAAATCGCGCTCATCACCGGGCCGGATTTGAGACACCGATATTTTGTCAATCGGCTGAACCGGGAATTCTCTATTGAATGCGTGTTCCTTGAAGAGGTGACTTACCCAAATTTCACTCCTGGTTTACCCAAGCATCGCGAAGCCTGGGAGTGGTTTTTCCGGCGGCGCAAGGAATATGAACAAAACACCTTTGCAGACTCAGAATTGTGGGCACGAAAAAATCGGCCCCAGATCATCCCCATTGCCACGGGCCAGCTAAACTCCACGGATACTTTAAAAACCCTGCAAGCCCAGCAGCCGGAAATTATCATTTTATTTGGAAGCAGTTTGATCGGCCGGGAAATTATGGACCGCTTCCCCAACCGAATCATAAACCTGCACGTCGGACTATCCGGAGAGTACCGGGGCTCGTCCTGCAATTTCTGGCCGATTTATGACGGGCGGCTGGATTGCCTGGGGGCGACTCTCTTGAGGATCAATGCCGGCATTGATACCGGGGAAATCTTAGCTCAGGGAACCATTGAGATTGAAGAAGGAGACGCGGAGCAAAGCTTGATGGGGAAACCGCTGATTCTGGGAATGGACCTGACGATACAAGTCGTTCACCAGTGGTTCCAGGGTGATTGGGCACCCTTGCCTTTAGAACAGAATGGAAAACTTTTCCTGAAAAAGGATTTCACACCGGAAGCGGTTTCCAAAGTTAAGGAAATGTTGGAAAGCGGCCATCTCACGTCCTTGATCAAGGAGCACTTGCAAGGAGAGAAAAATATTACTTAACGGTTCGAACCAGGCGGACACTCATGGTCGGACTGTTATAATCCTTGGGTGCCGTCTTATCGTACCCCCCGGCAAAAAAGAAATACTTGGCAGACTCATCACCGACTTCATCCATTGCCCAGTACCCATACCCTCCACCATCCTGAAACGCTTTTGGGTAGCCAACGGGATAATCCTTATTTTTATCGAAGGCCAATCGTGTCCGATCGGAATCAAAGGTCAGTTTGTACTCTTCGATGGCCGGCACTCTCCAATCACGATATCCACCAAACCGTTTGGCATTCATCAATTGAACCCAATCTCGGGCTTCCTCCCAGGAAGCGGGATATCTTCTCTCAATATTCCGAAAATCCTGAGTCATCCACATCAGACGGTTTACCGAATCCAAGGCAGTACCATTATCATAGACAATCCAATCACCCAAAGTAACACTGGTTTCCCTGAGAATCTCCTGGCGTTGAAATTCCCCGTAAAAATTAAAAACCGCGGCAGCGCCAATAACCAGGACGGCCAGAGCCATAACCATCGTAATCTTTTTTTTCAGTTTGCTGATTTTTTGAGACAGCTCCTCCGTCTCCTCCTTCAGCGTATGGTTATCGTGAGTGAGATTTTTAATGGAATTCTGAAAATCCAGGGACTTTCGATTGACCTCATATTGCTCCACACATTCCCGGATAACTTTGAGGACTTTGTTGAAGTCTATCGGTTTTTTGACAAAGCGGAACGCTTCTCCCTTGTTGACGATATCCTCAATGAGTTGCTGATCGTAATAAGCAGTAGTCAAAACCCTGACAGTAGATGGGGAAACCCGCTTTACCTGCTCCAACAATTCGGTACCGCGCATACCCGGCATTCGGTCATCTGCAAACAAAACTGCCACCGGTCCCCGGTTGGCCACAATTTCGGCCGCTTCTTCGGGATCGAGACAAACTTCCACATCATATCCTGCGGATCGAAAAATCTTGCGGGCAACGATTAGAATTTTTTTTTCATCATCGACCACCAGAATCTTGTACTTTGTCTTTTCTTTGGTCTGATTCAATTTAATTCTTAATCGGTACTCGGGATGGGAAATATAAGCTACCCCTAAAGGTAACCCGCCAAAAACTTACCCCACACACACTGCTGAAACCTGCTTATAATCACATTGTCCTTTAAGGATTTTTTGGATGCCATCCTGCTTTAAAGTCGTCATACCGTCTTGAGCAGCTTGTTCCTGAATTTCCTCTACCAAGGCCCTCCGCATGATTAACCGCTTGATCGATGGTGTCCCTTCAAGTAATTCGAATAAACCCGTACGCCCCAAATAACCACTTTGACCACAGTGTTTGCATCCCACGGGTTTTTTCAGCTTGAAGTCATCGCTATATTTAACACCTAGCTTCAGGAATTCAATGCGGCCGTATTCATTTGCCAGCATATCGAATTCGTCACGCGAAGGATGATAGTCTTTCTTGCAGTGTTTACACAGTGTTTTAACCAGTCGCTGAGCAACAATCAAAATCAGGGCATCGGAAAAATTGATGGGATTCATTCCCATGTCGATCAGTCGTGTGACTGTTTCAGGAGCCGAATTGGTATGTAGGGTACTCATAACCAAGTGCCCGGTCAGGGAAGCTTCCAAGCCAATGGAGCAGGTTTCCACATCGCGCATTTCTCCTACCATGATGACATCGGGGTCGCCCCTCAAAAACGAGCGCAAGGTACGAGCGAAATCCAAACCGATTTTATTATGCATCTGTACCTGCCGGAGACCCCGCTGGGTGATTTCCACAGGATCCTCTGCTGTCCAAATTTTCTTTTTGGGAGTATTGATATAACCCAAAGCCGAATGCAGAGTGGTTGTCTTGCCGGACCCAGTCGGCCCCACCACAAGGACAAGCCCATACGGTTTTGTTACGCTGGCTTTCATCAATTTTTCATCTCGTTTAGAAAAATTCATTTTTCTAAGAGGAAGGGGTTTGTTGGCCGCTAAAATCCGCATGACCACATCCTCGTTGCCAC
>JAUVMD010000162.1 GCA_030600405.1 Nitrospirota bacterium | reverse complement strand
TCACGTTGTTCTCGCTATTCGCTTTCATCAATGTGGTTTCGCATTGCCGGCAGCGGGAGGGGACCAGCACGACATTTTGGGGGACGATTTTTGGCGCAGGACTCATCATCAATCTGTTGATGACCAACCACATGTTCGAACTGAATCAGCAGGAACAACTGGGATTTATTTCCTGGCAGGTGATGACGGTATTTTTGATCCTGCTCACCTGGGGGGTATTCTTCAAGAGTGAGAATATCGAAAATCAGTCGCCCCCGATGATCCGGGCCGCGTTTTTCTATACCACCATTTCCATCCTTCTCGCCGGTTACACCAACTGGCTGCCTCAGCAAAGAAGTGATCCTCCGCCCAAAGCTGAGATCCCTTCGGGTGGTGTAGAGAGCATGGAGGTTTATGCTGAGATGGGCCGGTTCATCGTATACGGTCCCCCGGCGACGGGGGGTAACAAAGCCATCGGTAAGGGTCAATGTCCTCTCTGTCATACTTTCGATGCCGGTGATAATATCGGACGTTGTCCCAACCTGTTCGGGGTTGAGGAACGCAGTCACACCCGGATCAAGGAAGACCGGTATCTGAACGAGCCGATCAAGATCGGTGAAACCGACGGTGCCTCCCAGATCGTAAAGGGCGAACCCGATCAGATTCCCGAGGAATACCGCCGTGCGGATGCAGGTGAACTGAATGGTGAGGATTACCTGCGCGAATCGCTGATGTGTCCCTCTTGTTACGTGGTCAAAGGATACGGTAAGGCGGGAGATACCAAGAGCCCGATGCCAACTATCAGCAAACCGCCGATCAGTCTGGCTAAATTTGAATTGAATTCGGTAATCGCCTGGCTCCAGGCGAAAGACACGCCGGGTGAATTTGCCAGTGTCACCATTCCTCTGCCCACGGGTGACGATGGGCCTGTTGCAGATGATTCTGGTGGAGATGAAGAGGCTCCCATCTTCGTGACCGGTACGGAGTCGATCGATGTCATGATCAACACTTTGGGTTGTCCGCTGTGCCACACCATTCCGGGTATTGAAGGGGCGGTGGGCGAGTTGGGGCCCAAACTGCATGAGAAAATCAACGCTCCCAACCGAATCAAGGATCCGAATTACAAGGGCAAGGCCAGGACGGGCCGCGATTACGTCAGGGAGTCCATCCTGAACCCCAACATTTACATCGTGTTTAACGAAGAAGAGGGGGAACCGTTTCCGGAAGGCGTCATGCCTCCGGACTTCGCCAACAAATTATCCGTCAATGCGCTTGAGAAATTGGTGGATTTTATTAGTAACACCCAGCCGGAAGGCTGATCCAGGGGGATTTAAGTAATGAATAAGGTAGTGACAGGACTTATCTTATATCTGGTCGGCTTCGTTGTATTCCATTTTGGATTGTTTGATCAGATTATTATGAAAATGGAAGAGCCTTCCTTGCTGGTAAACCGTTACAGTTATTTTTTATTATTTACGGCTTACTGTATCGGTTTTAATATCATTTTAAAATTGAAACCCCCCATCGCCCTGAACGGTCTGATCGTTTGGTTGCTGGGTCTCTATTTCTACGTCACCGTGTTGTATCCCCCGATTCCGTGGACCCTGCTCATCACCTACATGATGCTGTGGACCATTGGTACATTCCTGTATGTTTCGCAGGATCCGGTGACCTTCGCGGAATTCAGAGCACCCATCGTCAAAACAGTGGTCGGGGAATACAAAACGGCGCGGATCATTGTGTTTACCCTTCTGCCCTTACTGGTTGGTTTTGGGACTTATAAATCTCTCGAACCCAGTTTTGCGGAGCCGGTGGAGTTGCGTACGGTTCACCCGGCACCTCCGGCCACCACCAAGGTGCATGGTAAAACCTACACGCTGGAAGGTTTGCAGAATCCTTTCCGCGTTGACGAGCAGGATAACTATGTGGATGGAGGCCCCGGGGGTGGAGCCCATCCGATTGAAGGCAAGTTTCCCTTCCTGGATGCTGACAAGCATGAGTACATGAAATCGATAACGGAAGGTGGGACCATTTTTTTTGAGAACTGTCATTACTGTCACGGCGACCAGTTGAATGGTGCAGGGATGTTCTCCCATGTATTCAATCCGACCCCCGCAAACTTTATCGACCCGGGAACAATCGCCATGTTGCGCGAATCCTTCCTGTTTTGGCGGGTTGCCAAGGGTGGCCCTGGATTGCCCAATGAAGCGACTCCGTGGTCCTCGGCGATGCCGCCCTGGGAAGAGCATTTGAAAGTGGAGGAAATCTGGAAGGTCATCCTGTTTGAGTACTGGTACACCGGATGGCATCCGCGAACCTTCGATGAAGAATCCTCTGCCGGTGGTGAGGAATAAACCATGAATCCAATCATTTCATTTTTGAAATATTCACATAAAGAGGAAGATATGCTAACGGAGCCTAGAAAAACAGTAAGGCACTTCTTGATCGCACTGGCGGTGATGTTGATCGTGAGTCTGCCGTCGACTCTTCTGGCAGAGGAGGAAGCGCAACCAGCGGATCTGATTCAGCAGGACAAGCTGGAACTCGGTAAAAAGGTTTATTTCAAGCGTTGCGTCTGGTGTCATGGGGTTGAAGGCGGCGGCGATGGACCCTCTGCCGACCGACTGTTTACCCGTCCCAGAAACTTTATTCAGGGGACCTTTAAAATCCGCTGGACGGATTCGGGTGAATTGCCTCTGGACCAGAACCTGATCGATACCGTCACAAACGGTTTACCGGGATCGGCGATGCCGGCTTGGGGCAGCGGTGTCATGGGAGGCCGGGTCTTGAGTCAGGATGAAATCATTGCCGTTGTCCAATTCATTAAAACTCTGGTTCAGGACCGGGATTTTGCGGACGAGGATGAAGAAGTTGTTGTCCAGGATTTCGGTTCGAATCCCTGGGGAACCTCGGGTCCTTATCATCTCGGCGTTCCTCAGGAGGACATTGATGCGGGTAAAGAAATCTTCCTGAAGAACAAATGTTTTGAGTGTCATGGCGGTGAAGGCCGGGGTGACGGTAACCCGACGATGAAAGACGATTGGGGTTTCCCGATTGTCGCGGCAGACTGGCAGCAGTGCTGGAATTTCCGGGGAAGCCGGAGAAGTCCGTACGATCCCTTCCATATAGTTCGAACCATTTCTACCGGTATGAACGGAACGCCGATGCCGAACTTCAAGGATAAGATCACGGTTGAAGACCGGTGGAAACTGGCGGCGTTTGTCAATTCCCTGTGTCCCCGCAAAAAAATTGACAAAAACGCCAACAAACCGATCAACGACTTTCTGATCAAATCCAAGTTTACGAAGGGTCCCATTTCAACGGATTTCAATGACCCGATGTGGCAGGCCCCGGATGATGATATGAAAATTAATCCGCGGCCGGATGGATATACCGGAAAAAAGAATCAGCGGTGGCATTATATTGCTCTGGCGGGTCAAATTACTCGTGGTGAACGAAACTTCAAACCCAAAGTGGACAACCTGTGGGTTATGTCCAACTGGTCTGAAGAAGAGCAGGCGGTTTACTATCTGGTGGAATACCACAACCGGTTTCTTTCGGTTGATCCTGTGTATCAGGAGAGCATCGCCATTCAGTGGCCGGGCCAGTTGGAAGACCTGTTTGGTGCGGAAAAACCGTACTTCATTTTCGGCGATTCCAAAAAGCCTGTAGATATTTGGAAGGCCAATTTCATGGTGAAGAATTACAAGGACACAGGCGCACCCAATCCCAATGGCTACGATCTCGATATATCCGTCAAGGAACTGGTGGGTAATGGCTTTGAAGCAGTTTCGGAAAAAGAAACGCCGGGTGGTGTTGAGATCGTGAACTCCAAATACCATCAGGGTCGTGTGAAAGTCATGTTCAAGCGTTCTCTCACAACCGAGAACCCGGACAAAACGGATGTTCAGATTAAGGTTGAGTCCTATATTCCGGTTGCATTCATGCAATGGTCGGGTTGGGCTAAGGAGCATGACGAGCGCATGGCTATTTCCACCTGGGTTTACACAATCCTTGAACCTGATAATCCTGACTCCATGTTTTACATGCCTCCCATTTTAGGGGTGGTGTTCTTCGGGTTCCAGATGTGGTTGGTATGGATGACCAGGCGCACACGTACGATGGCCGCAGAGGGTAAGGTCAATTAGTCCTCCCAATCCATCTGTTAAAAAAAGCACACTAAAAGGCCCGTCCATTTGGACGGGCCTTTTTTAATTTAATGGGTAATAGTGTTCAAAAAAATCAAGGGGTGGGAGAGAGGCTTTTCAGCTTGCGATCTGTTCTAAATCCATATTGCCTTCGATGATTTCCCGGAGGGCGAGCTCGTAATAGGTTTTGGGATTATCATATTCATTTTCGCCCACCTCGATACAAGGCTGTGCCCCTTTTTCCAGTTGATGGATCCGTTGGGACACCAGGATACACAACAGATAGCGGCTTTTGATCACCTCCATGGCCAGTTTTTCCAGTTCCAGTAATTCCTCCATTGATGCTAATTCCTCCATTGATGCTCCTTACGATAAATGAAATATTCTACCTGTGCATTCTAATCTCTGTAGAGCGGTCTGTCAAATCTTCCATCGTTTCGATCATGACCCCAGCACCGATTTCGCGATTTGAAGTGCC
>JAUVMD010000227.1 GCA_030600405.1 Nitrospirota bacterium | reverse complement strand
TCCCTGCTCACCACCAGCTTCGTGGACAGCCTGAGCCAGACCATCCCGTTCCCGGACGTGGTGGCCGATCTGGATACGGTTCTCATGAAAAAACTGGAGGCGCACCATGCCTGAATCCGATACCCTGACCACCGTCAAACCGCCGTTCGATGTCGATAAAATCCGCGCGGATTTTCCCGTGTTGTCCCAAAAGGTCCACGGCAAACCGCTGGTGTACCTGGACAACGCCGCCACCACCCAGAAGCCGCGGCGCGTTATCGAAAAGGTCCGCCAGTTTGACTCGGAAGAATACGGCACCGTCCGGCGCGGTTCCTACAAATTGAGCGAACACGCCACGCAGATGTTCGAGGACGTCCGGCAGAAGGTGGCCGGGCTGTTCAACGCGGCGGACAAAAAGGAAATTATTTTCACCAGCGGCACCACCCAGGCCATCAACCTGGTGGCGTACAGTTTCGGCAAGGCATTCGTGAAAGAAGGCGATGAAATCATCATCTCTAACATCGAACACCATGCCAACACCGTGCCCTGGCAGGTGTTGTGCGAGGATAAGGGCGCACACCTTAAAGTTATTCCGGTCAACGACCGGGGCGAGCTCATCATGGAGGAATATAAAAAACTCCTGTCGTCCAAAACGCGAATGGTATCAGTCAATCACGTGTCCAACGCTCTCGGAACCGTTAATCCCATAAAAGAGATCACCCGGCTCGCGCACGAAGCGGGTGCCAAGGTGTTGATCGACGGAGCGCAAAGCACCCCGCATTTGAAAATCGACGTGCAGGATATCGACTGCGATTTCTACACCTTCTCCGGTCACAAAATGTATGGGCCCAGCGGCGTCGGCGGGCTCTATGGAAAGTATGACGTTTTGAAAGAGATGCCGCCCTACGTCACCGGTGGCGACATGATTCGCCAAGTCACCATAGAGAAAACCCTTTATGCCGATCCCCCCGCCCGGTTCGAAGCGGGAACGCCGGCGATTTCGCAGGTGATGGGTCTCGGCGAGGCGGTGGATTATATCCAGGAAATCGGCCTCGATAAAATTGCCGAATATGAGCATGCTCTGTTGGAATACGGCACTCGGGTGTTATCCGAGATTGACGGATTGAATATCATCGGCACCGCCGCCCACAAGGCCAGTATCCTGTCCTTTCATATTGACGTCATCCATCCGCATGATGTGGTGACTCTGCTGGACCAGGATGGCATTGCGGTTCGGGGCGGGCATCATTGCGCGCAACCGACCATGCAACGGTTTGGGGTGTCCGCGACCACCCGCGCTTCGGCCTCGTTTTACAATAAATTTGAGGAACTCGACGCTCTGGCCGCCAGCGTACGCCGGGCCATCAAGCTGTTTTCCTGATATGAGCCCTGCTCAGGGTTGGATATCCCTCCTTTGCCTTTTATACTGACCAAGGCGGGACTATATTATAGATAGAGAGAGACTTTGAATGTCTTACGATAATGAGCTGTATCAACAGGTGATTCTCGACCACAACAAAAAGCCGCGGAATTTCCGGGAAATGCCGGAAGCGACGCATTCGTGCCACGGATTCAACCCATTGTGCGGCGACGATTATACGGTGTACCTGAAGATAAATGCGGAAGATGTGATTGAAGAAGTCAGTTTCATGGGTTCCGGATGTGCCATTTCCAAGGCCAGTTCGTCCCTGATGACCGGTTTTTTAAAAGGCAGGAAAGTCGACGAATCCAAAGAGATATTCGAAGAATTTCACAAAATGGTTCTGGGAGAAATGGACCCCGAGACGCAGGAGCATCATCTTGGCAAATTGGCCCTGTTCAAGGGAATCCGGGAATTCCCCTCACGGATCAAATGCGCAAGCTTGCCTTGGCATTCCATGATGGGTGCCCTGGCAAAGAGCGAGAATGTAACGACCGAATAATTTCGGTTTGTTAAAACTGTTTCTGTTTGCAATAGGCTCCCGTTCTCGTTGAATAAAGTTCTCTTTCTCGCTTGATAAGTAGCCGAGCGCAAGGAGGCGGGTTATGAAACCCACAACGCAAACCTTACTGGACGATAACACCCGGCCGGGTGAACTGTTTCTTCCTCTTAAAAATAAAAACGGTTCGCTGGTGTGTACGGCCTGCGGCCACCGCTGCCAACTGCGCCCTGGTCAAAGAGGGGTCTGCAAGGTTCGTTACAATGATAAGGATGGCGTGTTGCGGGTTCCTTTCAACTACGCCGCCGGCATCCACAACGATCCCATCGAGAAGAAACCATTTTTCCATGCCCTGCCCGGAACCCAGGCAATGAGTTTCGGCATGCTGGGGTGCGATTTCCGTTGCGCCTACTGCCAGAACTGGTTCACCTCCCAGACCCTGCGCGACGATGCCGCCACGCTTCATTTTGACTCTATAACCGCTCAAGGTCTATGCGACCTCGCCGAACAGCAGGGCTCCCAAACCGTGGTCTCCACGTACAATGAACCGTTGATTACCTCCGAATGGGCGGTCGAGGTGTTCAAGGAAGCCAAGAGCAGGGGATTGGTCACCGGCTATGTCTCCAACGGCCATGGTACGCCGGAAGTGCTGGAGTACGTGCAGCCGTGGGTGGATCTGTTTAAGATCGACCTCAAATGTTTCGACCGGAAAAAATATTTGAAGCTGGGCGGAAACTTTGAAGAGGTACTGGAAACCATCCGGCAGGTTTACGCGATGGGATTCTGGACGGAAATCGTGACGCTGGTGGTTCCCGATTACAATGATTCGGATGAAGAATTGACTCAGATGGCCGAGTTTGTTGCCTCCGTTTCGGAAGACATCCCGTGGCACGTTACCGGCTTTCATCCGCTTTACAAGATGAACGACCGGGAAAGCACCCCGGTAGAAACTCTTCTGCGTGCTCGAACCATAGGAGTGAAGGCGGGTCTCCAATTCGTTTATTCCGGTAACCGGCCCGGCAATGTTGGCGATACCGAAAATACGATGTGTCCGCGATGCGGTAAAACCCTGATCGAACGTTACGGATTTCAGGTTCTCGCCAACACCCTCGAAAACGGAGCCTGCCCCGATTGTCGGAAACCCATCCCCGGGAAATGGGCCGTCAACGGAAATCCGGTGAGTGAGTAATGGCATGGTTTCCTTCTAATCCCAATTTCCAACCTCTTTTGTAAATCTAAGTTCAAGTTTTTCCTGGGTTTGCCCGAAATACCTAGAAAACCTTGGGGTTTTTATTGCCTTAAAGGCACCAAAACAACCCTTTTTGGGGTATTTTTTCTAATTTCCCGTATTTCTCCTATCCTTATTTACATTTACGCATATAATGTTTCCATCAAATCAGGAATATTGAAATTTGCAGGAGTAGAGGGATGACGAACCTTCTTGGAAAGGCGCTGGCTTTGCTGGCGGTGGCGGTTTTGATTCTCCCGGCGAATGCCTGGGCAGAGAAAAAACCGGTGGGAAAGATTATCGCCATTATTGGGAGTGCGGAATATTTGCCCGGTGGTGAGGATTCGGTAGCCGAGGCCCAACCCGGCCGGGTGGTTCCAGTATCGTTGACCCCCTGGCAGAAGGTGCAACCCAAGCAGATGGTGTATGCCAGCGACGAGTTTCGGACTGGCCGCAAGAGCCGCCTGCGCATTTTATTTGAAGATTCCAGCTTGATGGCCCTGGGCCCCAACTCCCGGATGCGGATTTCGTCCTATCTGTTTGACGCCAAGGAGAAGCTTCGTCAGGGGGTGATCACTATCGGCCACGGCATTTCCAT
>JAUVMD010000223.1 GCA_030600405.1 Nitrospirota bacterium | reverse complement strand
TATCACCCGACTTTGAAGTAAGCTTAAGTGATTTGGGACTCACTGTCCTAGTAAATTGGATTAAAAAGCCGATAGAGTTAATACTCTATCGGCTTTTTTCATGGTCTCCTCCCTCTCCTACGGGAAACCCGAAAGATCCATCTTCCATCCTGGCACATCCAATCCATCGATTCACTCCCTAGCCATGCCAATACCCACAACACCTGAAAAAATAGCTATCTTCATAGTTTCGCTTTTATTTATTGGATTTCAGCTGGCAACCCCGGCGTACTCTTTTGAAAATATTTCTCTCAAGAAATACCATACCCAGGCAATCAAGATAAACAACCCTGTGGACTTGACCCGCCTCCCGCTCAACAAAACATTTCAGGTCAATTCACCGGACTTTGTCCTGCAATTCTTTTTCAGCGGTCCGGATGTTCTTGGAATCATCTTCAAGCGTAATTTAGACAAAGCGCTTTTCGTAAGGTGGTGTTTCTTTCGAAACTGTGAGGAAAGTCCTTTTGATTACGTTTCGGTCATCGCCCAGCCCCACGGCCCTCCCCTGGCGAATGGTTTTTTTAAATCCAAGTTTCCACCCGGCCTGGACTACCATTTTCAGGGCCTGCATTTTTACACCCGAAACTAATTTTGTCCGGGAAATAAATTTAGTCGAAATCCCGCTCCGCAGCATGCTCAAATACAAAATTTGATATAATAAATCCCGTTACAAATTCATTTTGAGGTCTCCATGCCTGATAACCGATTTATCGATAACGGAAACGACACCATCACAGATTCTTCCACGGGCCTGACCTGGCTGAAGAAAGATACGCGGCAGATGCTGGGAAAATGGCGAAACCTGGAGCAATGTCAGGATTACGCCAAACAACTGAATAATGAAAATTATGCCGGGTTCAACGACTGGCGGGTGTGCAAACTCGAGGACATCAAAACCATCTACGATAAGAGTTACTCTTTGAAAGCCAAAGGCGGGGATATCATCTACTTACCTTCGGTGTTTGAAGCGGATTGTGCCGATGTCACCTGGACGGATACGGTCAACAAGGACCGGGCTATGATGTTCAATATGATCAAGGGCCGCTCCAACTGGATCAACAAGCTGGGCGAAGGCCCCTTCGCGGCAAGGATTGTCCGGGGTGAACGTAAGACAGAAAGCTCAATCTCCTGACAAGCCATGCGCCCTATAGGGAGTGCCTGCTTTCAGACCGGACTACGGGAATTGAACACCAGCCAGATGGCCAGGAGCACCAGAATGCCCGCAAAGAAACGCTTGAAATTCTGTTCTGACATGCTCTGCAAAATCATAGGGCCTACCTGAGCGCCGACAACTCCCCCTAGGGCGATCATTAGGCCGGTCTTGAGGTCGATGTTCCCCAACCGGTAATGCGCGGCAACCGACGACACGGCGATCAGCAAAACCACCAGAAACGAAGTTCCGACCGCCATCTGCGCTTTATTTCCCAAATACAGCAAAACGGGGACCACCAGAAACCCGCCACCCAAACCGGACATTGACGCCAGAATTCCAATCGCCAGTCCCAACAGGACCAAAAGTATCCATTCCAATTGACTACCCTCCTTCCACATATTTTTCTTCAAGTTTATCGACCACCGCCGCGCCTATGGAGTCTCCCCAGACATTGACGGTGGTACGGCAACGGTCCAGAAACCAGTCGATGGACAACAGCATCCCGATGCCTTCCAGCGGCAAACCAACCGACTGCAGAACCATGATCATAGTCACCAATCCCGCCTCCGGGATGCCCGCGGCCCCAATAGCGGCCAGAGTCGCGGTAACAAATATAATAATCTGCTCTGTGAATCCCAGATCGACCCCGATCATTTGAGCGATGAAGATGGCGGCAATCGCTTCGTACATGGCGGTGCCATCCATGTTGACCGTCGCGCCAATGGGTAGGACAAACAACGAAGCCCGGCGCGAAACCTTATTATTCTCTTCGGCACATTCGATGGTGACCGGCAAGGTCGCGGAACTGCTGGCCGTCGAAAATGCCGTGGTCAGGGCGGCGCTCGCGCCCTTAAAAAATTTGAGGGGGCTTCGCCGGGTAAAAAAGATCAGAATGGCCGGAAGGACCACCAACGCATGAAGTAACAGCGCGGCAATAACAGTGAAGGCATATTTCCCAATCTTCATCAACTCAGCCCAGAATGCATCCCCTCCCCCGGCGGCTCCCAATTTGGAAGCGATGAGCGCGAAAATTCCAACCGGCGCCAGGTACAGCACCAGGTGAACCATTTTCATGATGGCTTCGTTCACGGCATCAAAAAAACTGATGACCCCTTTGCCTTTTTCACCCAAGGTGGTCAACACACCGCCGAACACCAGCGAAAAAACGATGATGGGTAGAATATCCATATCCAGCATGGATTTAATGAGGTTGGGAGAAATAAAGCTCTGTAGAATATCGGGCAGAACATCGGTAATTCCCAAGGAATTTTTACTGGCCACCCCTTCAGGCATCTCGGAAACCATCTTTACGGATTCTCCTGGTGTCAGGAGGTTCACCATACACAAGCCGATAACCACCGAAAAAGCGGTCGTCGTCATGAAATAGATCAGTGTGATCAACCCGGTTTTCCCAACTTTGGTGATGTCCCCCAAACCGGAAATCCCCACAATCAACGAAGAGACGATGAGAGGAATCACCAGCATTAAAAGAGCGTTTAGAAAAATATCGCCTATCCAAGCCACCGCCGTCATCCGGGGCCCGAACCACCATCCGCAAATTCCCCCCAGAACGACGCCCACTAAAATAAAATATAAAAGCCAGTTCTTATTTTTCATATTTGACCGTCAGTTATTTAAGTTGATTACTGGAAAACCCTTTGAGAAACTCTAAAGAAGAGCCGTTTGAATTTTTGATTTCCTGTCCAACGAGCTACCGCGAACAACCTAACGGAGGTTGCCATGTCACAGAACGTCGAATTGATCTACCAGGGCAAATCATACACGTTACCCATCATAGAGGGAACCTGCGGGGAACAAGCGGTGGATATTTCCACCCTGCGCAACACGACGGGATTGATTACTTACGATCCCGGTTTTGTCAGTACCGGTAGCTGTCAAAGCGAAATCACGTTTCTGGATGGGGAAAAGGGAGTCCTGCTGTATCGAGGCATACCGATCGAACAGCTGGCGGAACACAGCAATTTTACCGAAACATCCTTTTTGCTGATCTACGGTCACCTTCCCAACAAACAGGAACTGGACTACTTCAACTATCATGTCACGCATCATTCCATGATTCACGAATCCCTCAAAAATTTATATGATGGATTTCCCAACAACCCGCATCCGATGGCCGTCTGCAGTGCCGTCGTCGGCTCACTGGCGACCTTCTATGAAGACCAGCTCAACGTGCAGAACGAGCGGGAGATCGAAATCACCATTCACCGCCTTCTGGCAAAAATGCCGACGATCGCCGCCTACAGTTACAAAAAATCCATCGGTCAACCCTTTTCCTATCCTCAAAACGCCCTGAACTATACGGAGAATTTCCTGCACATGATGTTCTCCAACCCTTGTGAAGACTATGAAGTGGACCCGCTGGCCGCCAAGGTCCTGGATACCCTTCTCATCCTGCATGCCGACCATGAACAGAATTGTTCCACCAGCACCGTGCGCCTGGTCGGCAGTTCTCGATGCAATTTATACTCCTCGGTTTCTGGAGGGATCTATGCCCTTTGGGGACCGCTCCACGGGGGCGCCAACCAAGCCGTGATTGAAATGCTCCAATCCATGCTGGAGGCCGGCAGTAATGTGAAGCAGTTTGTGGATAAAGCCAAGGATGCCGAT
>JAUVMD010000093.1 GCA_030600405.1 Nitrospirota bacterium | reverse complement strand
CCAATCCTTCTTGGATGTTCTGCCGATACTTCTGGTCATTACCTTTTTTCAATTGGTGATAATCCAGAAACCCTTCCCTCACCTTAAAGAAACCCTTTTCGGATTTGTTCTGGTCGTCATCGGCCTGTTCTTTTTTATTCAAGGATTGGAAAATGCCTTGTTTCCTATCGGCGAAAGACTGGCCGTCGAGTTTGCATTATAAGGAAACGTGTATTGGATCGTCCTGTTCGGTTTGACTTTAGGCTTCGCCACCACGATTGCCGAACCCGCATTGACGGTGATATCTCAGAAAGCCGGACATATTGCCGCTGAGGCGGGGGTTATAGATCAAACCAAAGAATCGATGGCTAATTATGTCTGGGGTTTGCGCCTGACCACCGCCTTTGCTGTGGGACTGGCCGGTGCGATCGGGGTGGTTCGCATCATCAAGGGCTGGCCGCTGGTGATTTTTATTCTCGCAGGCTATTCCCTCATTGTGGTGGCTACTTTTTTTGCTCCCAAAGAAATCATCGGCATCGCCTATGATTCCGGAGGCATCACCACTTCCACCATTACCGTACCCTTGATCACCGCGCTGGGGATCGGTCTGGCCACCTCCATTCGGGGAAGAAACCCGATTATCGACGGATTTGGATTGATCGCTCTGGCGAGTTTAACGCCCATTTTATTCGTGATGCTTTACGGTATTTTTGTTTTTGGTCCAGGCTGAACTATGGAAGAACTTAATTATCTCGACATTATTTACGAATCGCTATCCGACACCATGATGGATATTTTGCCGATTATTCTGGTGTTCGCGTTTTTTCAATGGGGGGTCATTCGCAAGGGACTGCCGCACTGGAAAAAAATGTTAACGGGGATGGGAATGGTCGTGTTTGGGTTAGCCGTGTTTATTGTCGGACTGAAGGAATGTATCTTTCCTTTGGGCACATCCATGGCACAACAACTTTCCGATCCGCAATTCCTGATGGGCGACTCCTTTACTCTGGATTCCTTAACGGATGAAAAACGCATTGGAGCGGAGTATTATTTCGAAGTGATTTTATTTGGATTTCTGATCGGGTTTTCGACCACTTTGGCGGAGCCGGCTTTAATCGCCGTCGCATTAAAAGCAAAAGAAATTTCCACCGGAGCCATTTCCACATTGGGCCTGCGAATAGCGGTCGCGTTTGGCGTGGGAGTCGGCGTGGCGCTAGGGGTATTTCGTATTATTGAAGGCAGTCCGATTCACTATTACATCGTCACCGGTTATGTGATTCTCATGATTCAAACTTATTTTGCACCCAAGTTCATCGTTCCTCTGGCTTATGATTCCGGCGGGGTGACAACCTCTACGGTTACTGTGCCGCTGCTGGTGGCATTGGCATTGGGATTGGCATCGAATGTTCCCGGCAGTTCGCTTTTGTTGGACGGCTTCGGACTGATCGCGTTCGCCTCTCTTTTCCCTATGATAAGCGTTTTGGCGTATGCTATGATCCAAGAACGATTTTTCTCAAGGGTGCCTGATTCGGCAATAAAATGAAACCCTTAGGAGGTTGCTATGCGTTTTAAAGTAATTTTGGCGTTGGTGAATGATGATGATCAGGACGAGGTCATCGAAGCCGCCAAAAAAGCGGGTGCCACCGGAGTGACCATTCTGAATGCGCGGGGTGAAGGCGTACGCGATCAGAAATCTTTTTTCGGTTTGGCGATGGAAACCCAAAAGGACATGCTGTTGTTTCTGGTCGAGGATTTTAATTCCAATCAAATCATGGATGCCATTTACAAGGCCGGAAAATTTGGAGAGCATGGAAATGGAATCGCTTTTTGCTGGTCGGTCGACCGGGCCATTGGCATGGAGAGCCAGATTCCCATTTTGGAAAAAGACGCCAAAGACCATTACTTTTAAGATTCGGATTTGGAGTTTATGGAATGAGTAAAACTGTGCTAGTCAACCAGGTCATGATGCCTTATTTTAAGAAAGTCGACGGCATCACCCGGGTTGCGGAAGCTCTCAAAATGATGAAAGAGCAAAATCTCAACGCCCTGTTGATCGAGCCTCGGGATGAATCCGATGTGTATGGCATCCTGACTCTCAAAGATATCGCCCGCAAAGTTATTTCGCAAAGACGGAAACTCCACGAAACCCACGTTTATGAAATCATGTCCAAGCCTGTTTTATCGGTTCCCGCAAGCATGCCGGTGCCCTATGCCGCACGGTTGTTGACCAACTTCAATGTTTCCTACGCAATGGTGATTGAAAGTAATCAAGTGGTGGGTATGGTGTCTTTGAACAGAATCGTCACCAACTGGGATATAGGGTAAGGCCCTTACGCTTTTCCTAAAGTCCTTGCTGTTCTAACCCTTCTTCAACGAACTGCCGCTGGTGCTGTCCCATCGTACCGTATCGGGACTGGAGTAATGCTGGGCCACCGCGGACCAGTGGCCGAAAGAAGCGTTCAACTCAACAATCCGCACACACTCGTCCATACCGTGAGCTCCGGCAAGATGCGACTCCAGCACCTTGAGGTCGGTGATAAAGTTGCCTTGTTCGGATTGATACCTCTCCTGTGCTTCCGCAATGTTGGCCAAGGTAGATTCCGCCTGTACGTTATAATTAAAAATAGTTTTGCGGATTTTATCGTAATCCACCAGAAAGTTGACGTAACCCCAAGCTAAAAAGGGCAGCACCGCCGCCACACCCAAACCCAACTTAACCTTTTTCTTTTCCAGGAAAATGGCGGCGAAAACCAAAACAAACCCGGCAATCAACGAATACAGGGATATATCTTCATACAGGCTCAAGCGAATGATTTCTTCACCACAGGAAGCTTGAGCAAGGGTCGGACTCAGAAACAGTCCGGCTAACCCCATCTTTAAAAATGTCTCATTTCCCCGCATCGTACCGTCTTTTCTACCGAATATAGGACTGGATATAATTATTTAAACTGCACAAACGCTTTGTCCTGTAAATGGAAGGCCATACTGTATAAGATTCCTCCCAACTCGTCCAGTCCAATTATTGGGCAGGCACACCCTTAAAAATTTGTCTTCACTATTTTTTTTTAATGGGATAGTTTATAGGGCTCTATAGCGAATTAATTCCAATTTAAAAAGGTGGGAATTGATGAACCAAGAAACCCAGTTTACGGATAATGGTGACGGCACTATTCAGGATAATAAAACCGGCTTGGCCTGGTGCACGAAAGATTCCTTTCAAATTGCCCAAGACTGGATAAATTTTCAGGAGGCTCTGGCTTTCATAGATAAACTCAACAAAGATGACTATTTGGGATTTCACGATTGGAGAATAGCGGAAAGAGAAGAGGTTGAAAGTTTATATTCCGCGGAATTGGAACTGGTGGGCCGGTCGAACCAGGTTCTCAATATATCCCCTTTATTTGAACCCAAATGTGGCAACGGTTCCTGGTGCCTGCCGTTCGATCAGCAGGGAGCATTTTATTTTTCTTATCAAAGCGGAGTTTCGCAGATTTATGATCAGGATTTCACGCAGGGATATGTTCGACCGGTACGTTTATGGCCTGTGGATTAACCGGATGCATTGAGGGAGCGCTTAAAGCAGGATTGAATCTTGGGCATATCGGTATTGGGACGAATAACCTGAATGATCTGGACTTCCTGATCGTCGTATTCCACGGAGGCAACTTCAAAATGCTCGGTATCCACATCTTCATCCCCACCCAGATATTGGATCAAGGCGGACCGGAGGGCCGACCATTCCAGATAAACTAAAAACTGGCTTTCGGTATCCTCCTCCCGCAGTTGTAAATCCTGGAGAATTTGAAAAAACTCCCATTCGAGGATTTGCTGGATAGGCTTCCCCTCGCAATACTGGTGAAAACTCAGATCGCTGCCAATGGCCTTGTCGCACGTTATCTTGGCGTAATCGTAATCGATCAGAAAATCATTGTGATTCACCCGGACCGTCATCAAAGCTGTCGTATCTTTGCAGGGCATGCTCTTATCCTTTTCCCTATTATTCTCAAGCCGTCATTATACACCCAGAAGGACCTCCGAGGTGCCAGGGTTTGGCCGTATCGGGTCAGGTCTTGATATTCATGCTGATATCCACCGCCCGCGCCGAGTGGGTCAGGGCTCCTACCGAAATGGCGTCTATCCCCAGCCGG
Organism: Nitrospirota bacterium; assembly: GCA_030600405.1. Taxonomy (GTDB): domain Bacteria; phylum Nitrospinota; class Nitrospinia; order Nitrospinales; family Nitrospinaceae; genus SZUA-226. The sequence continues at coordinate 1,915 of JAUVMD010000093.1, read as the reverse complement.
TTGAACCGGTTCAGCCCTTCAAGTCCAATAGATCCGGAAACCTCGATTTTCGACTTTCCATCTATCATCGCCACGGCTTTTTTAACGGTCTCAGGCGCCATATTATCCAACATAATGATGTCCGCACCCATTTCCAAGGCTTCCCGGACTTCGTCCAGATTTACGGTTTCTACCTCGATTTTACCTGAAGACTGCTTTCGTATCCTATTGATTGCAGGTGTGATCCCTCCAGCTATTTTGATATGGTTATCCTTGATCAAAACGGCATCAAACAGCCCGAACCGGTGATTGGTTCCGCCTCCGCAATAGACCGCATATTTTTCAAAAACCCGGAGACCGGGGGTGGTTTTCCGGGTATCCAGAAGGGTCACCGGTTGGGCGGCATCCACGAATTTCCGCGTCAGGGTGGCAATCCCGCTTAAGCGTTGCACAATATTGAGGGCGGTTCTTTCTCCCATGAGCAGGGCGGAAGTTTTGGCGCTTACCTGAATGATCTCCGCATAAGCGGCGATCTCCGATCCATCTTTTAGCGTCGATCCGGGAAATTTTGCACCTGCGTCCAAATGCAAAAAAACTCTCCGGAAAATGTCCAATCCGCACACGACCAGGGGTTCCTTGGCCGTCACCACTGCTGTAGCGACGTCATCCTGTGTCAAAATTCCGTCGGTGGTGATGTCACCGGGGCCGATATCCTCCTCCAAGGCAAGTTTTACCAATCCGTCGATTTGCTCGGCTGTGAGAGAGTTGATTTGCGTCATATAATCCTTAATTAAACAATATCTTACAAAATATCACAAATCCTTGGTTTGTACCATCCATGTCTTATAATAATAAGTATGGAGCATCCTCCCAATAGAGAGCAGGCGCAACAGCGGATTGACCGGATCCACGCGTTTCAAAGGGAGATGGCGACTCTCAAGTCCGAGGGAATCCTTGAAATATCCCAAGAGGATCAAGATTCAATCTCTCAGTACCACTCCCTCCTGATTGACGACTTCAGCAACCGGTTTGATACCGATTCCTCAGTCATCGAAAAAAAGCTTTCCTGGGGAATGCGGATTCTCACCTTCCTGGGAGGATTGGCTCTGTGTGCCAGTGTCTTTTTCTTCTTTTACCGGTTCTGGGGATTGATCCCTACTTCGGTGCAAATTGTAATATTGATAATCGCTCCCCTACTGGCTCTGCTGGGAATGAAGTTTACCGCGCGCAAGGAAAAGACACTTTATTACGCCACGCTCGCGGGATTACTGGCCTTCCTGTGCTTTGTCATGAACCTCAACGTTCTCGGGACCATTTTCAACATTACCCCTTCCCCCAAAGCGTTTCTTGTTTGGGGAATAATGGCGCTCCTGGTGGCCTATCATCTGGGACTGCGCTTGTTGTTAATGGCCGGATTGCTCTGCATCCTCGGTTACCTTTCGGCAACCGTGGGTACGTTTTGGGGCATCTATTGGCTTTCCTTCGGCGAGCGGCCGGAAAATTTCATCATCGCCGGCGCCATCATGGTGGCTTTACCTCACATTTTCAAACACCAGCAATATTATAATTTTCCATGGTTTTATCATCTGTTGGGCCTGCTATCCATTTTCATCGCTCTTCTTGTTATGGGTCATTGCGGACGTTGCAGTTATTCGTTAATGGAGAATGACACGCTTGAAATAATCTACCAGACACTGGGATTGGTTTGCGCGGGAATAGCTATCTGGATGGGTATCCGATTTCATTACACCGGAGTTACCAATATCGGCGCCACCTTTTTCACTATATTTCTCTACACCAAATTTTTCGACTGGTGGTGGGACTTCCTGCCCAAATACCTGTTCTTCTTCATCCTCAGTGTATTTTCACTCGGTTTGCTATCGGTCTTCAAAAAGATGCGCAGCCGATTAAAGGAGGTTGGCGCATGAAAAAGTAT
>JAUVMD010000161.1 GCA_030600405.1 Nitrospirota bacterium | reverse complement strand
CAGTGCCATTCCTTGCCAACCCACGGAAAATAATTATTTTCCTTGTTTTTCAAATAGTTATGATAATTTAAATTAATCTCCTCCTGGACGTTTGTCCGAGGAAAACTCCAAAAAAAGACAAATTGTGTCACCCCTGAAGACAAAAATTGTGAAACCTCTTTGGGGCAAAGGGGTTTTCCCGGATCATCCAAACTCTTTCTGCAAACTGTCTGATAATGATGCATCTTTAAATATCCTACCCAGGTTTAGGCGATAATGGAGTTTTGCTGGAATGATCATGGAAGGTTTGAGGGGAATTTATCCCCCATCAACTGAAAATTTTATCTGACTTGCTGAGAATCAAAGGAATATAACATTTGAAAATAACAACAGCTCATACCTTTAAAAACCAGGATGCTGTCATTACAACAGAGTGATTGCTCCTGTTTGGTTGATACTATACGAGTTGATGCTGTTGATGTTTTGACCTATGGCCGAAAAAGCCCAATCCTGGCCCGAGGCGTTCACACTGACATCCGCTGACTGAATGTAGCCGTAAGTGGTCGAATTGTAATAAGTCGAGGTACAATTCGCTGCAGACCCTTCATCCCCCCAATACGCTTTGCAGGCAATATAAATATTATGCAGATTTGCCTTGGTGTCGGAATCGTATCCGCGTTTTTTATACTGGTTGAATTGCGGAATGGCAATCGCCGCTAAAATACCAATAATGGCGATCACAATCAACAATTCAATCAGGGTAAACCCACCTTCAGGGCTAGAAATTTTTCTTTTCAAAACTTTCGACTTGTTCCTAACTTTCATTACTTATCTCCTCAACTCTTTCCCAATTTCCCCCTCGCCTTCTTAAGGTATGCAAGGGGAATGCCATCTCCACACCAACTTCCAGTATAGAATATAACTCTTTATATATCAATCAATTATAAGATTTCTTTGAAAATCCCAGCTCCAATATTTATGTGTGCCCCGAAGTCTCACAGCATAAACTGACAAAAATGGGAAATGTGATAGAGTCGATATCCGTAAATTGCTTTGACTCCATTCTATTTCAAGGTAAGGTTTTTGGAATAATGATAAACTGATGATGAAAAATTCTCCCATAGAAAAATCAGGCATTCTTGGAGGAACCTTTGACCCGATCACTGTAGGGCATCTGGGCCTGGCGCGGAACATCCAGGAGAAAATGAGCCTGGACCGAGTATGGTTTATTCCCGCCTGGCAGTCCCCTCATAAACAGGATCACCCCCCCACCGCCGCTGACCACCGGCTGAACATGCTGAAGGAAGCTCTGGCTCCCTATCCAAATTTTGAAATTTCTGAAATCGAGTTCGAACAAAAAGGAATTTCCTATACTATCAACACCCTGACCGCGCTCCAAAACCAGCACCCGAACGTCGAATGGTATTTGATCCTGGGAATGGATACCTTCCGGGATTTTTCATCGTGGAAAAATAGTGCGGACATTTTGCAGAAAACTCATCTAGTCATCGCCACCCGTCCCGGCTACCCGAACGACCTCGCTCAAAAAACCCTGCAAGCCCTGACAGACGACCTCCCCTTTTCATATCAGTTGGACCGGCAAGCCAACGGGGTCCGGACCTACCTGTGCCGGCAAACCGGAAAGACCCTCGATTTTTGTGACATCGAGCCTCTCGATATATCCTCCCGCGAAATTCGGAAAAGGATAAAGTGTGGTTTATCAGTCAAAAAGATGTTGCCACCTGTAATTGAACAGTATATTATGGCCCATCGTTTATACCAAGCAAATCCCCGACCGCAACCTGAATGAAAGCACCTTTAAACGAGCTTCAACAATTGGTGGTGGATGCCGCTACCGAAAAAAAAGCTTCCGACATTATCGTTCTTGACTTGAGAACCCGAACCGATTTAACGGACTATTTTATAATTTGCAGTGGCCGGTCCAGGGTACAGGTTCAGGCCATCGCAGACGGTATTCAGGAACGATCCTACCAAAGCCCTTTCAAGGTCTATACAGTGGAAGGCTATTCCACCGGCAACTGGATCATCCTGGATCTGGGAGATTTGATGGTTCATGTGTTTCATTATGAAACAAGAATTCATTACGATTTGGAACGGTTGTGGGGAGATGTTCCCGTTATCGCTGAAATGAGTGGTTCATAGAATGAGGAGAATCTTAAAACATGAAGTACAAAAGTCTTCCGGAAATGAAATCCAAATTGCAGGATATCCGCTCCCAATTACTGGGCGGAATCGAAAAAACCCTCAAAACGAGCCAGGATGAGGAATTCACCCAGCTCATTCCCGATATCACAGACGAAGCGTCCCGCTCTTATTCACATCAAATGCTACTCAACCTCGGGGAACAGGACCGCGAAAGATTGATTCAGGTAGAAGAGTCCCTCTATCAAATCGAAAACGGCGGATATGGAACCTGCAAATTATGCGAGAAACCCATTCCCGAAGCCCGGTTGAAAGTGGTCCCTTTTACCCAGCATTGTGTTTCCTGCCTGAATGAGATAGAGCAGGGTCAGAAAAACAACGGACATAACGGATCGGATCAACTCGAAGCCTTTTAAATCCGCTTTTCCAGACCTCCTCGCCTACCAAATCCCACCTGAAGGTCAAAATTGGGTATACTGTTATAATAAAAAACTTATTTAGGGACTGTCGCCACGTGTCTTTACGACTGATCATTTCTTTCGTCTTTTTCACTTTCCTGTCCATATATTTCACCTTTCTGAATCCGGGAGATATTGAAATCCACCTGACCCAGAACACCGCTTTCCCCCTTCCAGTGTCGGTGTTTCTGTTGATTTCCATTTTGATCGGGATACTGCTGACTTCCCTCTTCACCGGTTACAGCCAAATCAAAAACGCCTTCAAACGGTTTCTGAAAACCCGGTCCCTGGAAAACAAAACCCGTCGGCACAAACAATGGGAAAAACTGTATCAAAAAGCCGAAAACGCCCTGAAAGGCGGGCACCGTGACAGGGCGCTCTCACTATTCAATAAAATTTTGAATGGAAACCCGAAGCACATTGCTTCTCTGATTCAATTGGGCAACCTTTACCGGGAAATGGGAAAAACCGCACAAGCCCTCGAGGCGCACCAAAAAGCAGTCGATGCAGACAGGAATAACCCTCAGGCGCTCCAATGCCTGGCGGAGGATTTCGCCACTGCGGGACAGTCAAACAATGCCATCGACGCCCTGAAACAAGCCCGCCATTTGGAACCTGATTCTCTATTCACCCTTCGTAAACTGAGAGAAGCGTATCGGAAACAGGGCGCCTGGAATCTGGTTCTGCAAATTCAAAAATCCATTTTGTCGCATGTCTCGAACGCCAAAGAACTTGAACAGGAAAAAGAGTATTCCAGTCAAATCGCCTACCTCCGGGGATGCGAGCTGATCGGTCAACAACAAATTGAACCGGCAATTTCCGAATTGAAACGGGCCATCAAAGAAAACTCAAAGTCGCTTCCCCCTTACATTAAATTGGGAGACCTGTATCAGCAAAACGGCAACTCAAAAGCGGCGATCAAAACCTGGAAATTGGGCTTTGAAATCACCGGATCCAACATTTGCCTGTTGCGTCTGCGTGCTGCTTATGAACAAGCGGAACAACCAGGCGAGGTGATCAAACTGTATCAGGAAGCCGTTCGCACTTCCCAGAACTCTAAAAAGGAAACGTTAATCCTCACCCTGGCCGGGCTGTATCTCGATCAGGACAAAATGGAAGAAGCCATGCAAACGTTGTGGAGTATTGCATCACCTTCCATCCCTGCTCACCTTCTTCTCATCAAGGCACACCAGGACAAACACGAAGCGGAAAAGGCGGATCAGGTTATCCGCGCCGCCTTGAAAAAATTGACAACCTCTCTTTCCAAGTTCGTCTGCCGGCAATGCAATAGTGAATTTGATCAATGGTCCGGTATATGTCAGGAGTGTCAGGCGTGGGACAGCCTCGATTCCGCCCTACAACAAACCCTCTGATTTTCAGCAGGGCGTGGCGGCATCAAGACGGGGTGAACGCTTCCGGGAAGGCACGCCGGTGCCGACCCGATTAGCGCCATCAAAAAAACATGAAGATGTCCTTAGGGATTCATCAATTTGGCATCCATCAACTTGGTGCCATTGGCATAGGTCTTCGCCGAAAGTAAGCGGTCATTGTTTAATTGAAAATACAGGCCCCGCTTGGGATATCGCATCACCTGCGAAGTCAAAGAAGTAGGTAGGCCATATTCACCGATCAGCATTTCGTACTTGACCCCCAGCTTGATCCCGCTTTTGGACTTGAACGTTCCTCTAAAGGTAGGTCCCACTTCAATTCCCTCAATTTTAGATCCCCCAGTCATGGCCCGCACCACCAAACCGTGCTTGGCATAGGTAATCTCGATACTGTCGCGGTCCTTCGACGGTCCACGGATCACTTTGACCTTCTCGGGAATTCCCAGCAGCACAATTGCATCGTTCAAAGGCATTCCGGGAGACAGGTTTTCGCCAATCACAATTTGACCCGGAGCAAGGGTCGTCCCCGGAACCGTCGACTTCTCCTCGGCCATAGCCACACTGGCCATCAAACTCATTAACAAGACCCAAAACATCGTTTTTCCGGTTCTCACAATGTTCTCCTTCATATGGAT
>JAUVMD010000185.1 GCA_030600405.1 Nitrospirota bacterium | reverse complement strand
CGGAGCGGCATATTTACTTCAAATATATCCGCGCCGCGGTGGAAGACAACGACGCCAAGTTCATGGTGTTCAAGCGCAACCCCGAGGCTTACTGGTTTGACGACTACCAGGAACTGGTGGATGAATATTCGCCGGTGAGTGAGGCAGCAGGCGTCGACTCCGAATTCTTTTAAATTTTTGAGTGACTGTAAATCTTTATCCAAGGTTCCATTTCCCAACGATTTTGGGAATGGGGCCTTTTATTTTGTTTTCTTTAGCTCACCGACAACCGGATTTTTATGAAATTCAGTGGTAACATAATAAAACTCATATTGTGATGATTTTCCGGATTAAGAAGGAGTGGTAGGTATGGTGACTGAAAAAAACAAACCGTGGTCTGCGCTATTAGTGGTGCTGGTTTTTTCGTTGATGTGCGTTTCCAGCGTTTGGGCGGAAGAGGACGGAGAAAACATGGAGGATCCTTTTGAAGGCAAACCTCCGCTAGCGGACCAGCTCAAACAGTTCAGCGATGAAATAGCCAGGCGGGTTCATCAGGAATTGCAGGAGTTGCTGGACAGGGAGTTGAAAGTTCTCCAGGAAGAGAGAAAAAGGAACCGGTATACCGTCGAAGAAAGAATTGCGAAACAAGAGGGAATTATCAAAGACGATCCGGAAAATGCCGCAGCTCATTTCGCTCTGGGCGAAGCGTATGATGATATGAGAGCAGGCGCCAACGCCATTGTCCATACACAGATTGCCGAACACCTATTCAAGGAGCAGGAAAATAAAATAGGACTGGCTGAATCACGGCGTAACCTGAGAAGGTTTTTTGATAAATACGGGTACAAGAGGGAAGACTTTCTGTTGAACTGAGGGTGTTCCCAAAAGCAGGGAGGCCGTTCAAGGATGATATCCCTTGGCCTCTTCCAATTCCGCTTCTTTAAATTCAGTCCCATTAAGTTTGGTGTCGGTCAGGTTGGTTTCGTTAAGCTTGGCGCCGGTCAAGTTGGCATCGCTCAGATCGGCCTGTGACAGGTTGGCCTGATCGAGCTCGGCCCGATGCAGGTCGGCACCCTTCAATCGAGTTCCCACGAGAGATGCGCCTTTGAGTTTGGCGCCGGCCAGATCCGCTCCTTCGAGGTTGGACTTGTCGATTTTAGCTTTTCTGAGATTGGCTCCCGTCAGGCAGACGTTTTTAAGAGAAGCCTGTTCCAAAACTGCTTCCTGTAAATGGGCACGGCTCAAGTCGGCCCCGTCCAGATTCGCTTTGTTGAAATTCGCTCCTTCCAGATCCGAGTCGCTCAGGTCCACTCCCTCCAGATTGGCATTTCCGAGTTTGGCGCGGCTGAGGTTGACCCCTCGCAGATAGGCTCCTTTCAAATTGGCATCGTTCAGTTTGATCCGGTTCATGTGGGAACCTTCGAGTTTCACATTCAGTAATATCGCACCTTTCAAATCAGCGATATCCAGATTGCATTCAGTCAGGTCCGAACCCTCCAGGTTGGTCCTTCGCAAGATAGCGCCGTTGAATTTAGCGCGAGAGATATCGGCATTCGTGAGCTTGGCCTCGGTTAAATCTGCCCCGGTGAAATCCACGCGGGTGAGGCGGGCCTTGTTGAAATTGGCACCGAACATTTTGGCGCCCTTGATTTCCGCCCGGACCAGATTGGCTTCCTGCAAGTTGGTTTCATAAAAGACTCCGATGCTGAGTTTAGAATCGGAGAGATCGGAGTGGCTCATATCCGCCCCCTTGAAATTGGCGCGGGACAGGTCGGCATTTTTCATGGACATACGAGACAGGTTGGCTTTTAAAAAATCCGCTTTATTGACAATGGATTCGTTCAAATTGCCCTGGGTCAGATTGGCTTCGTGCAGTTTGGCGCGGCGAAGGTCGGCGCGTTCCAGATTGGCCTCCGTCAGGTTGGCACGGTTCAGCTGAGTGTCGTTCATGATACAGTCCATCAACTCGGCTTTTGAGAGGTCCGCATCATCGAACACGCAGTCCGTCAGATCGGAGTCCGCAAGTTTGGTTCCGACCAGCTTGGACCCGCTGATATCCACCCCGTAAAAATTCAGGCCGGACAGATCGAGGCCGGCAAGATCCCGATTTTTGAGGTTGGGGATTTCTTCTTCCAGCTCCTCCTCCTTATCTCCCTCTGCCTGAACTTCATCGGTGGGGGATTCTTCCTCTTCGGCTTCTTCGTCAGGGGACTCCTCTTCAGGGGACTCCTCCTCTTCCTCTTCGGCTTCTTCCATCTCCGCTTCCGCTTCGATTCGCTCCTTATATTCCCTGAGCTGGTCTAGAATTCCCTCGACTTCTTCGCGCGTCAAATCCGCCATAAACCCCCATCCACTGTATAAAAAAAAGCCGGGAAAGCCGGCCCGGTTGATATTGCACCTTTGTTTTGAAATGAGCTAAAACCATAGCTTACCCGTCCCTGGAACGCAAGAGGGAAGATCAAAAATTTGCCGCATCACAGACAGGAAAACCGGTTGCAGAACAGGGAAGCGATTTGGCGGAGAGGGACATCGAGGCGGCTGAAAACCTCACCTGCAATAATATCCGGGAGTTTCCCGTAGAAGGCGTGGGCGATGCCGCCGGTGATGCAGGCCTGGGTGTCGCTGTCGCCCCCCAGGGAAACAGCTTTGCGGACCGCATCCTCGAAACTTTCCGATTCCAGAAATGCAGCGATCGCCTGCGGGACTGAACCCTGGCAAGTGGCGTCAAATGTGTATTGTGGGCGGATGGCGTCCAGCGGTTCGCTCAGGTTGTATTGAAATTGCGTTTCAATGAAACTCTTGATCTCTTTCTTGCTGTTGCCGGTGCGGGCAAGAAAAATCGCGGCGGCAGTAGCCTGTGCGCCTTTAATCCCTTCCGGATGATTATGCGTTACTTCAGCGGCGTCCCGGGCTTTCTCCAAAACTGCTTCCAGAGAATCGAAGGTGAAACCGACAGGACTCACCCGCATGGCCGAACCGTTACCGAAGCTATTGTAAGGTTCGCGCGAAGGGGAACGGGCCCACTGCATAAACCCCGCTCCAAAGCCAGCGTCAGGATACTGGTGGAAATATTCCTTGAGGGTGTCGCTCAAGTCGGACCCGAAAAGAATATGGTCCGCCACCGCCAGCGTCAAAACGGAATCGTCCGTAAACCGGCAATCCGGATGAAACAGGTCGAAGTCAGTTGTTTTAACAGGGCTCCGTTCAAAACGCGAACCGATAATGTCGCCTGCAATTGCCCCCAGCATGAATATGCCTTTAGTTTGTAAAGAGTCACAATAAAAGCAATGTATAACATTTTAAAATGGGGTGATATATAATTTCACTTAAAGCTGGATATCAATATTCCATGGAAAGGGCGGTTGAAATGCCAACGGGCCTCGAAGACGAACTGGGCGATATTCTGCAAAAAGCCCGTGACGGGAAATCCTGGTCACAGAAAGACCTGGCAGAGGCGGCGGGCCTTGAGCTGGATGAGGTCCGTCGCATGGAGCGGTATGAATTGAACCCTCCGGAGGAAACCATTACCAAGCTCGCGAAGGTGCTGGACCTGGATGGTCCTGCGCTTTCGGCCATTGCCCGCAACGCCTGGCATCCCAACGAGCCGATGTCCGATCCCGACCTCGATCTGGTGTGCCTCAACGTGTTCATGGGAACCTATCCGGTGAAATGTTATCTGCTTCGTTGCCCAGTTACGAATGAAACCGCGGTAGTGGATACTGGGGCGAACCCGGAGACCATCATCCGGAAAGCACGGGAGATGAAGGTGAGGCCTTCCAAAATTTTTCTGACCCATGCACACCCCGATCATGCCTGGGGGTTGGACCTCTTGGTCAAAGAATTTAAATGTTCCACCTGGATCGACGCGCGGGAGCCGAGACCGGAAGGGACCGATGATTTCCAGTTTGTAAAGGGTGGTGAAACCATCGCCTTGGGCGAGTTGAACGTGCAGGCCATTGCGACGCCCGGTCATACCCCCGGCGGCGTTTCCTACCAGATTAACAAGACGATCTTATCCGGGGATACCATTTTCGCCGGGTCGATGGGGCGTGCCAATTCATCGTGGCAGGACCTCTATCGTTCCATTACACAAACTCTCTTTTGTTTTTCGGATGATACGGCTCTGCACCCCGGTCACGGGCCCGCCACTACGGTAGGCGAGGAGAAACGGTACAACCCGTTTTTCTGCGGGAAATTCTGACCGAACTCATGCCGCTTTTCCAATTTGAATCTTCGGATTTTATTGTCGAGGAACATTCGAAGGATATTCCGGCTTCGACGGAAGTCGTGTTCCAATCCATTTGCCAGATCGGCGGGTCGCACGGCTGGGTGCATGCCAACCTGTT
>JAUVMD010000188.1 GCA_030600405.1 Nitrospirota bacterium | reverse complement strand
GAACGCTTGGTGGAGGTGGAATGGGATACCTCTCAAACAACGCCGAATCCTGCGCGCATCTCAATTGACACCGAAGACAAGCCCGGCCTGCTGGCGAAGATCAGCAGCACCGTTTCCGAGTGTGACGTCAACATGACCCGCGCCAATGTTCAGACGAGTGCGCTGAAGCGCGCCTACTTTGATTTGAGCCTGGAAATCCTGGATTTGGATCACCTCAACCGAACCCTGGAGACCCTCCGTAAAATACCGGGCGTAATTCACGTTGAGCGTATTAAGGAATATAGCAAAAAGAAGTCAAAGAAAAAGCCGGGGGAGGATCAAGAGAACAGTGCAGGGCCTTCCGGGGAAACCGGGGTTTGGGTTAACTGACCGGGACCCGCACGACTTTGCTGGACTTGAGACAACGGGTGCAGACTTTCATGGTTTTCACCGCACCTTTATACAAGACTCGTAATTTTTTCAAATTGGGATTCCACCGCCGACGGGTGGTGTTGTGGGCGTGACTCACGTTGTTCCCGAACATGGGGCCTTTGTCACACACTTCACATCGTTTGGACATTAGAGAGTACTCCTTACCTGAATTCTTTGTCTGAGAAAGAGAACGATGCTAACATGCCGGAGCGGCTTGGGCAAGGGGTTTTACAGGGCGATTTCGATTACTCGATGAACTGGGATTCGATGATGATCTCCTGAAGGATTTTCTCCGCCAGAGCTTCGCTATCCACCCGGTAGGTGTTGCTGTCGATCTGGGTTTTGATCTCAGCTACTTTTTCGGAACGGATATCAGGCGAGGTTTGGACCGTCTCTAGGGCTTTCTGGATTCCCTTGGCTTTGGCGGACAGGGCAATCTGCTCCCCTCCGGACACCTGGCCCGTGGAAGCGGGTTCGGATTTCTGGTTGGCCGATTTCTTACCGGCCACATCCATCCGATCTTGGACGGTTTTATTTTTGATTCGAATATCGTTGCCTGGAATTTCCATGATTTTGACCACTCCACACGTTTAGGAGAATACCGGTCCGTCCCGCCGGCGCCCAGCCGACAAGGTACACCTTTAAAGAATTTATCGGCTTCTGAGGTCAAAACTTAAGCCCAGAGGCCTTTTATATATGGGATTTCCCCCATATTCAGGCTCCACCCTGTCAAGATAACTGTAATTTCGGAAGTTGTCAATACGGGGAAAATAGGGGGTATTTCTCCTGCTAATTTTTACCTAAATCAGCGAGTACCACCGACCGTGGCGGGTTTGAAATTTTAACTTTAAATAAATCAATTAATTATGGGTTATAAAAATCCGGTTCCAGCAGTCGATCTCATTATTGAAATTGAGGGCCAGGGTTTGATACTGATTGAACGGCGGAACCCACCACCGGGTTGGGCGCTGCCGGGTGGGTTTGTGGATTACGGCGAATCCCTGGAACAGGCGGCGGTCCGCGAAGCCAAGGAGGAGACCTGTCTCGATGTGGAACTGCTGGGGCAGTTTCATACCTATTCCGACCCCCATCGGGATCCCCGAATGCATTGTATATCTACCGTTTTTGTAGCCAAGGCTTCAGGAACTCCGAAGGCGGAGGACGACGCCAAATCCGTCGCTTTGTTTCCGAAGGACCGGCTTCCGGATACCCTGGCATTCGACCACCGGAAAATTCTAGATGACTATCTGAATTCCCCTTGGTGTCAACCCCGCTAGCCCATGAGACTTCCCGGCAACATGCCTGTGTTCCTTAAAAAAATCCTGCGGTGGAACATCCTTTTGTGGGTCCTGTTGTTTTCCGTCCTGCCGAAAACGGCGGGTTCGCAAGACCTCCCCGGATACAAGACGATTCTCTGGGAGTATCTGGAAGCGATTTGCGCCATCGGGCCCCGTCCGCCGGGAAGCCCGGCCCTTGAGAAACTTCGCGGCTACATCCGGTCGGTCGGCGAAAAATACGCGGACGAAATTCGCGAACAGAAATTCACATTCCAGAAACCGGGGCAGCCTGCTATAGAGATGGTCAATATCGAACTGGTGTTTCACGGAAAAATCCGTAAGGCACCCCTGCTCCTGGGGGCGCACTACGATACCCGTCCGTTTGCCGATGAAGAGGACGATCCTTATTCCCAGAAACTTCCCATTGTTGGGGCGAACGATGGCGGGTCGGGTACGGCGGTGCTGTTGGCCCTCGCGAAATACCTGCACGCCCACCCGCCGGATAGGCCGGTGCGGTTGGTATTTTTTGACGGCGAGGATTACGGCATCAAATTTTCATCCGATTATTTTCTGGGGTCCAAGCATTACGCCGCCCAACTCGAAAAGGCAGACCGGAGGGAATGGCCGTACTGCGTGCTGATCATCGATATGGTGGGCGACAAAGATTTGCAAATTTTGCGCGAAACCTACTCCGCCGAGAACGCCTCGTGGTTGCTTAAAATGATTAACGCGTCCGCCCAAAAACTCAAGGTGCCTCAGTTTCTCAATCAACCGAAACAGACAGTCCGCGATGACCACCTGTCGTTTATCAAAATCGGCGTCCCGGCAGCGGTGCTGATGGATTTCGATTACCCCTACTGGCACACTCTGGAAGACACGCTGGACAAGTGTTCGCCGGAAAGCCTGTTCGCGGTGTTTTCGGTGGTGGTGGACGCGATGGGGAAGATTTGATGGAGTGGCTAATGCTGGGAGGACTGCAGCCCCTTCAGTTTCTTTTTAGCGTCCGGGTGTTGCGGATCCATCTGTAAAATGATTTTCAACTCATTGATGGCCTGATTGCGTCTGCCTTTTTTGAGATGGATTTCATACAGTTTCCAGTGCAGGGATAAAAAGTCCACTCCCTTTTGCACGGCGGTATGGAAGGCCTCCTCCGCCTCATCCAGATTCCCCACCCCAAAATGCGCATTCCCCAGGTTGAAATAGGCCACCGCGAACTCCGGATCCAGTGCCAGTGCCTTTTTTAAATGCGGCAAGGCCTGCTTCGAGTGCCCCAGTTTGTTGAGAGCGGCCCCCAGGTTGGATAACGCCTGAATGAAATTGGGATACACTTCGATGGCCCGGCGAAAGTGAGCCTCCGCCTGCTTCACGTTACCCTTCCGAAAATATTGTCCCCCCAGGTTGGACAGAGCTTCCGGAAACCTGGGATTGATTTTCAAAGCCTTTTCATATTCCGCAATAGCCTTGTCGACTTCTCCCATACCCCGGTACGCCACCGCCAGATCGTACCGGGCCAGCACAAAGTTCGGGTCGATTTTGAGAGCGCGTTGATACAGGTCAATGGCCTGGTCGACTTCCCCGAGCGCGTACAGGGCGAAGTTGCCCCGGTAGTAGAGAGCTTCCTTCGATATCTTATCCGCTTGGTGCAATTGTTTAAAGGTGAGCAGTTTTTGATCGTTCAGGTGAGGCTTGATGGTGTTAATCGGTAATGCCAGATTAATAGACCGGCCTTCCAGCGTGGCCAGCCCCACCACCTGATTGTTCTTATTGACCAACGGGCCGCCGCTGAACCCCGGCTGGAACGGGGTGGTGTTATAGAGAAATGAAAACCCCGGAAGCGCCTGCGGGTGTATTCCCAGAATGAACCCGTGAGTTTGGAGGAGAACCCCTTTTAAACCCCCGCGCTCCATTTGCACTGCCTGGGAGGGATAACCCAGGGCGCTGGTATAGTCGTATACCTTGAGCTGGTCCGAGTCTCCCATTTCCAGAGTGGAATACAGGTCCCTCTCCAGCTTGAGAATGCTGAAATCCCGGCTCCGGTCGACGCGCACTACCCCTTGAACCGGCACCCGGTCGCCGTTGCGGAAAATGGCTTCAACCGATACCGCGTCTACCAGCACATGGTAGTTCGTGATCAGCGTGCCATCGGGTTTCACGATAAAGCCGGTTCCCGTCCCGAGGGTTTGCCCTTTGTCCCCCTTGGTGATCAGCAGGACGATGGCATTTTTGTTGGCCTCGTAGCTCAGCGCTACGGACGGCTGGAGCAGGAACGCTATCGCCAGCGCCAGAATCCACAGGCGGTGCCGGAAAACTTTATAATTTTGGAATTTTAGTGCGCGTATAAACACTCTGCGAATCATCCCTTTAGGTGGCGGTGCCGACCCCGATAATGGGTTTATATAGCTATGTATTGGATTGTATAAACAGGGGTAGGGGATTACAACTGAATTCCGCCGGCGAAGCGCCGGGGCTAATTTGGCTGGGTCGTTTTGGAGAATAGTAGGGGTACTTTCGTCAACCCAGGTTTTAAAATTACCTGCGGAGGTACTCCGCCGCCAACCAGGGGTTTTCACGAAAAACCCCTCTCCCCATAGAGGGAGCACCCACAGGGTGACGGGCTGGGT
>JAUVMD010000294.1 GCA_030600405.1 Nitrospirota bacterium | reverse complement strand
CTTTCCAACTTGTCTGACCCCGGGGGTCGCCAGATTTCGTAGATTGGATGAAAGGCATGGGTGATGAATTTGTATCCACCCTTTTGCCTCAATCATCTACTTTGTAAGGAGTCAGGCCAATGATCCAGTCCAAATTCAAATTAATTGTTTTACTGATTGTGATGTCAATGTTTTTGACAGCTAGCGCGGGAGCGCGAACGATCGACCTGCAGGTGAACCTGGGAACCCCGGTGATGGAAGCAGGAAAGAACCAGAAAACGTTTTTAAAAATCGGTTTGAGGGGCTTCGATCTTCCTCAAGAATCCGACCGGGCACCGGTTAATATGGCGATTGTTCTGGATCGGTCCGGGTCCATGGCGGGTGAAAAACTGGCCCGCGCCCGAGAGGCCGCGATCAAGGCGATCGGTCTTTTGCAATCCGGGGATATTGTCTCAGTGGTCACTTACGATAGTGTGGTAAACGTGGTGGTTCCCGCGACGCGGGTCAGTGACAAGCAATCCATTTATAGGGCGATCCGCCGTATCAGGGATGGCGGCCGTACGGCCCTGTTCGCAGGGGTCAGCAAGGGGGCCTCCGAAGTGAGAAAATTTTTGGATAAGACCCGTGTCAACCGCGTGATCCTGCTCTCGGACGGGTTGGCCAATATCGGGCCGAGCACTCCCAGTGAACTGGGCCAACTGGGAGCTTCTCTGGGTAAGGAAGGCATCAGCGTGACCACCATCGGTTTGGGACTCGGTTACAATGAAGACCTGATGACTCAACTGGCCGGGATGAGCGACGGCCACCACGCCTTTGTTCAGAATTCCTCCGACCTGAACCGAATCTTTGCGGCCGAGTTCAATACCGCGCTGACCGTTGTGGCGAACCGGTTCACCATCATTATCCGCTGTGCCGATTCCATTCGGCCGATTCGGGTGCTGGGACGGCAGGCGCAGATCATCGGTCAGAATGTGCATGTGAGCCTCAATCAATTGTCCAGCAATCAGGAAAAATTTGTGATTCTGGAAGTCGAGGTACCTCCGGGGGTTGCGGGTGAAACACAGGATCTCGCCTCGGTCGATGTGTCCTATCTCGATCTAAGGACGCGGAAAAGGGATTCCCTGCAAGAGTCGGTTACTGTCAACTTCAGCAAAAAACGTGAAGATGTGAAGAAGTCGGTCAACCAACCGGTCATGGATTCGGCGGCGGAACAGATCGTGAATGAAATAAGCAAGGAAGCCGTTGAGCTGCGCGATCAGGGTAAACTGGAAGCCGCGAAGGATCATTTGAATCGGGGTATCGATTCTCTGAAAGGAAGTTTTGACAGTAGCGGCGCCGCTTCCTCTCCCCGCTTTGAAGCATTGGAAGAGGAAGTCCAGCAGGATGCTGATGAACTGGACGACGATGGAAGATGGAACGAGAAACGCAAGTCCATGAGACAACGTCAGTTCAAGTACGATAACCAGCAGAAGTATTGAACCGGATATTCCCTTCGGGAGGCACGCGTTGTCTCCCGAAGGGGAATCTGATTTGAAAGGCAAAACTGAATCTTGAAAATCAAGGCCCTGACTGTCCTTCTATTGATTGTGATGATCCCGCTCATCCTCCTCGGATGGATGGGAATTCGCGTTTTACGGGATGAGCAGAGACTGCACGATCACCAGATCCAGACATTGATCACGTCACAACTCCATGCGGTGGACCAATCCATTGGGCAATATTTCAAAACACTGGAAACCGAATTTCCGAAAGAGGCCGCCGGACTTTCCAAAAACCCGGCAGCCGTTCGTGCTTTCCTGCGCGGAAAACCGGCTATCCGGCAGATGTTGATTTTCGATAGTGGTTTTCAACGGGTGTTTCCCCCCGGCGATTCACCGCTGACCCGGATGGAACACCGGTTTCTGGAACGGGCCGGGGCGGTGTTGTCCCGGCTCGAGCCGTCGGCACTCGGCGCGAAGGAGTCTGGCGTAACCCTCATTCCCGGCAGTGGCCCGGTTCGGTCGCAATCGGCAGACCCGGTCCCGCTGGATGATGAGCGGCAGGAGTTACAGGGCTGGCATGTCTGGTATTCCGGTGCGGAGATGAATCATTTATTCTGGTGGCGGGATGCAACCCGTCATTGGATCGGATTCGAGCTGGACCCCATTCGTTTGCAAGCCAACATCATCGGACTGCTTCCCGCAACCGGGGGACCGAAGGACCGTCTGGGAGAGGCCCGTATCCGGCTGGTCGATTCTGCGGGAACGGTGGTCTATCAGTGGGGCCGGTTCGAACCGGTGGATGGTCCCGCGCATCAATTGCCCCTCAGTCCTCCGCTGGGGAGCTGGAAACTGGAATATTTCGGCTCCGGTCTCGGGCAAGGCGCGGATTTAAAATGGTTCAACGTGGTAGGAGCCGTGACCGCCGTCGGCGCGGCTTTGTTCGGCCTGGCCTTCTACCTGTATCGGGAGCACACGCGCGAGATGAAACTTGCCGAACAGCGGGTGAATTTCGTCAACCAGGTGTCCCACGAGCTGAAAACCCCGTTGACCAACATCCGGCTGTATGCCGAGTTGTTGGGAGAGAACCCATGGGAAGAGGACACGGAAGAAGCCGGGAAGTTCCGGCGTTATCTGGAAGTGATTACTTCCGAAAGCCAGCGCCTTTCCCGGCTCATCGCGAACGTTCTCAACTTTGCCCGGTCTAAAAAGGACCGTATGGTTCTGCGCCCGGAAGCGGGCCAGGTCGATGCCATCATCAAAGCCGCCCTCAACATGTTCGCCCCTTCGCTGGAAGCCAAGGGGGTGCGGATTCATTTTCAGGCGGACGCGGGAGACCGGGTCGACTTCGACCCGGATGCGCTTGAGCAAATCCTCAATAATATTTTCAGCAACACGGAAAAATACGGGACTTCCGGTGGCCGGCTGGATATCCAAAGCAGTCGCAAAGCCGACCACACTTTCATTTTCGTTCGG
>JAUVMD010000134.1 GCA_030600405.1 Nitrospirota bacterium | reverse complement strand
TTCATATTGGCCGAGGTGGTAATAAGCCACTCCCAATCCCTTGGTCCAGTGCGATTCGTATTCCTCCCGTACCCGTATCTTTTCGAAATTCTGGATGGCCAGTTGATACTGCATTTTGCCGATCTGGCTGAATCCCAGACCACTGTAAGCCTTGGCTAGCGCAAAAGTCATGGTGGGACTGGCCCGCTGTTCCTCAATATAATCGAAGTACAGATAGGAAGCGTTTTTATAGTCGCCCTTTCTCATTTTCTGGTCGGCCTTATACAGTTTGGAAACCAGCGTTCCTCTTAAATGACGCATGCCCTCCAGAGCGGAGGGATCCTTGGGGTCCTTGTCCAAAGCGGTTTCGAACCGTTTCAGAGCCTCATCTTCCTGGCCGCGCTTCAGTGCGATCCAGCCCAATGCACTGTAGGGATAAGACCAGTCAGGGTAATTCTGATTCAGTTGTTCAAACTTTGTTTCAGCGATGCGGTATTTGTGGATATCAAAGTAATGTTTGGCAACCGAGGCCTTGGCCCGGAGACTTTTTTTAACTTCGAGAATTCCCAATCGGGTACCGATGAACCGGCCGCGTTGATTCCAGGTGTCATTAAATGTTTTTTCCGCTTCGATCAGGTTTCTGTTTTTTAGGAGACTCCAGGCCAATCCGTTGCGAGCGTCGAGGTTATGAGCGATTTCCTGAGGCAGGTTTTGAAAAGCGGCCAACGCTCTTTTAAAAAGTTTTTTCCGGTAAAGCCGCCAGGCTTCTTCAAGTGCCGGGTAGTGCTCAGGTTGCTCATCCGGAAACACCGACAACATGCTCCGATAACGGGGCGCTTCGATATCCAGGGTGAACAAAGAAGCGATTCGAATGTGTGAGGGAGCCACCTCCACCGGCTTGTCGGGCAAACCTTGCCGCCACTGTTCCCATTGTTCTTCAAGATCGTCCCGCTCCCCGAACACATAAATTTTCTTGAAATGAAATTGCGCGGCTTTCTCCCTGGCGAGAAAGAGGTTGCAAAAGCCGAGGCCTTTGTGGACTTCATAGGAATCGGGTGACAGGGCTTCAGCCTGTTTAAATTTTTCCAGAGCCCGCTCATAAAATTTCATCGCGACATAGGACCATCCCATCCCGATCAACGGTTCCGCTTCCTTGGGGAAATGGGTGTGGGCGTTTTCGAATGCGATGAGGGCTTTGTCGTATCGTTTTTGAAAAAAATAGGCCCAGGGCAGGAACCGGATGGTCTTGGGGTTGTCTGGTGATGCCATCAACGATTTTTTGAGATAGTATTCTGCCACTTCAAATTGATTGGCTTTGAATTGTTCGATAGCGAATTCAAGATCCAATTGGGATTTGAGAGTGCTGATTTCCGGAGGAACGGTGATGACAGGCTTCCTGACCTGTGGGTCTGCAGTTACGTTATGTTTATCGAGTAGGGTGGATTTCTTGACCGGTTGGTCGGCTGTGACCTCAGGTTTGGCAGGAGTGGCAGGTTTCTCGAAGCGCTGGGCGATCGTTGCCTTGCGCTTGCCGGGAGGGGGGGTGGATGCGCTTTGGCAACCCCATGCGCCAATCAGGAGCAGTATTATGAGGCCATATCCCGCAGGTTTTTGATAAAATGTCAGCATTTAATAAAAGAGTAGCTGGGTTTTCGAGCCATATACTTATATCGGCATAATTTTCAAATATTTTAGCTGATCTGGGTGGAGAAATCGGTTTAATTTTATTTTTCGCGAGTTCTGAAAGAAATAGTAAAAATCAGTATTTATGGGGTATGATGCCCCCTTTTCCTTTTTGAGATGAAATTCAGGACCAATGAGCCTTTTCAGGATAATCGGGATTCTATTGTTGCTGGCCTTACCCATGGGTTGTTCTCAGTGCAATAGTGGGAAGGAGGAGGACCAGGCGCCTTCCATCTCTGAGATAGAGGGAGTTGAGGGCGACAATCAGTCAGCTTCGCCTCAGGGTATCGTTCTCATCGAATCGTCGGAGGAGGACCAACTCAAAGCCCAACAGGCTCCTGAGGGCATGGTGTTCGTCAAGGGCGGATGCTTCACCATGGGCAACGACAATGCCCAGGCCGACGAAAAGTATGAGCACGAAGTGTGCCTCGATGATTTTTATATGGGCCGGTACGAAGTGACTCAGGCGCGCTGGGAAAAAGTCATGGGTTATAACCCTTCCCGAGCTGTCAAGGAAGATCACCCGGTCGAGCAGGTCAATTATTACGACATTCAGCAGTTTATAGAAAAATCCGGCGATGCCTGCCGTCTGCCGACGGAAGCGGAATGGGAATACGCCGCACGGGGACACGCCAAAACCCGATACTTCTGGGGCAATGTCATGGATGGCGCCTACGCCTGGTACGAGGACAACTCGAATAAAACCACCCACCCGGTAGGCCAGAAAAAACTCAATCAGTTTGGCCTGTACGACATGATGGGGAACGTCTGGGAATGGACGGAGGACTGGTACAGCCCGTATTATGTCGGCAACAAGGAGACCAATCCCACCGGACCGAAAGAAGAGGGCGAAAACAAAGTGATTCGAGGCGGATCATTCGCCTCGTCCGCCGGGGCTTTGCGAATCACCCATCGCACCTGGCTGAATCCCAAAAACCGGGTGTTCTCGAAAGTCGCCTCCTACGGCGGCAGCGTCGACGAGTTGTACAATTTCATCGGCTTCCGTTGTGCCCAATCCATAACCCCCCCGCCTGCCGAAAAATCTCCCGCTTCAGCATCGGCAGAAGAAAAACCCTCGCAAGGGTAGGCGGAAGAACTCCCCACAAAGACTTAATTGATCCGATTGCCAATGAGTATTAGTAAAAAGGCGGGTTAGCGGCAATCTTTGCAGATGCCGAACATATCCAGTTTGTGGGTGGTCATTTCGAAGCCGTGTTCCTTGGCCACTTCTTCCTGTAATTTTTCGATCAGGGAATTTTGGAATTCGATGATCTTGCCGCATTGGGTGCAGATCATATGATCGTGGTGGGCGTGCTGGTAATTGTGTTCATAGCGTTTCTGACCGTCACCGAAATCCAACTCGGCGGCGAGTCCGCTTTCGGTCAATAAAGCAAGGGTTCGATACACTGTGGCCAGGCCGATCTTGGGCTCTTTGGTCGAAACCATTTTATAAAGCTCTTCAGCGCTGATATGTTCTTTAGTGCCCAGAAAGGTTTCCAGCACGGCGCGTCTTTGTTTGGTAATTTTAAGATTGTGCTGGGTAATGTAATTTTCAAGAACTTCGTGTTCATCAGCGGCCATAAAACCTCCCTGTGAACCAAAATCTATCATGGAGATTCCACGCGAGTCAATCCGTCATTTTCGCAAGGGGCCTTAAATCGTCATTTAATCCAACGACTTGAGGCGGGATTGTACTTCTTCGGTCAAAGTATCCGCGGCAATTTCCCATTGTTCTCCGCCATCCATATTTTTCAATACGTATTGCTTGCTTTTGATTTCATTCTCCCCGATGATCAGCGTAAACCGGC
The DNA here is from genome assembly GCA_030600405.1 of Nitrospirota bacterium. Taxonomy (GTDB): domain Bacteria; phylum Nitrospinota; class Nitrospinia; order Nitrospinales; family Nitrospinaceae; genus SZUA-226. The sequence continues at coordinate 1,628 of JAUVMD010000134.1, read as the reverse complement.
TGGCCAATTTGTTGGCTTTGCGCATCTGGCTTTTCATGCTCCCGCCTTCGATCTCACGTTCCACATAGAGGCCAACAGCCCGTAGTTGATGAGTGATTGGAAAGGCCAATTTTTGCGCCTCTTCACCCAGACAAACCAAATAGATATCGGGCCGTTGTTCCAAACCTTGCAGCTTTTCCTCCGGCAGAATGGAGATCAAGCGTTCCCTACCCCGGGCGAAGCCGAAGCCGGGGGTGGGGGGGCCATCGAAATCTTCCACCAGTGAATCATAACGACCGCCCCCGCAGACGGCATTTTGTGATCCCAGTCCGGTTTTTGAAATCACCTCGAACGTGGTTTTGTTGTAATAATCAAGGCCGCGCACGATTTGATCGTTGACGATATAAGAAGTGTTGACCGCATCCAGAAATTTTTGAACTTGCGCAAAATCTTGTTCGCATTGAGAACAGAGATGGTCTTTGATCTTTGGAAGGCCTTTGGCAATTTCACCATCGCGCTCCACCTTGCAGTCGAGTATTCTTAATGGATTCCGTTCGTAGCGTTGGTTGCAGTTGGTGCATAGCTCTTGCAAGTGAGGTTTGATGGCGGACTTGAGGGTTTCGCGGTATTGCGGCCGGCACTCTTTACATCCTAACGAGTTAATCTGTAGTTCGAGATTCCTTAGACCCAGTTCCTTGAAAAATTCAATGAGCATCGTCATTACTTCAGCATCGATTGCGGGACTGGGTGACCCCATCGCTTCCACTCCGATCTGGTAAAACTGGCGGAAGCGCCCCGCCTGTGGCCGTTCGTAGCGGAACATGGGGCCGAAATAATACAGCTTGGTCAAGGGATTCTGGCCGTGCATTTTGTGTTCGATGTAGGACCGGACGACCGAAGCGGTACCCTCCGGCCGGAGGGTGATCTCCTCACCCCCTTTATCCTTGAAGGTGTACATTTCCTTTTCCACGATGTCTGTGGTATCGCCGATGCTTCTTTTAAATAAATCGGTGTATTCAAAAATAGGAGGCCGGATTTCCTTGAAGCCGTACCGGGAAAATATCCGGTGAGCCACGGACTCCACCCATTGCCATTTTTCTATTTCTCCAGGCAGGATGTCTTTGACGCCTTTGATGCTTTTGATTTTCATAAACCGGTCTGATTAAATTTTGAATGGGAGATTATTTTTTGAGGAATCGGTCAACCAGATCCACCTCGCGGGTGCTTCCAATGAAGAGGGGAGTCCTTTGATGGATTTCCGAAGGTTGGATATCCAGAATACGGGTTTGCCCATCCGTCGCTTTACCTCCGGCGTGTTCTACGATAAATGCCAGAGGCGCCGCCTCGAAGGCATAGCGCAATTTCCCTTTAGGATATTCCTGGTCGCCCGGATACATGAAAATTCCACCCTTGAGGAGTGTACGGTGAAAATCCGAAACGAGAGAACCGATGTATCTTAGCTTGTAAGGCCTCTGGGTTTCCTCGTCCCTTTCTTTCATGTAGTCGACCAGGTTTTTCTGGGGCTCTTCCCAAGTTTCAATATTGCCCTCGTTGATGCTGTAAGTGGTGCCGGATTGAGGAATTTTGATATCGCCGTGCGACAGGAAAAACTCCCCCAGCGACGGATCGAGGGTAAACCCATGAACACC
>JAUVMD010000052.1 GCA_030600405.1 Nitrospirota bacterium | reverse complement strand
CCCTCCGCGGAGGAGTGGTGCCGAAGAGAGGACTCGAACCTCCACAGGGTTGCCCCCACATGGTCCTGAACCATGCGTGTCTACCAATTCCACCACTTCGGCTTGTGAGCGTGACGCTTAAAATATCATACCAGCCTCAAAATTGAAAAAATTTTTCGGCACACGCCTTTTAAATCTTTTTTAAAAAGGGTACGCCCCCCAGAATTAAAATCTTCTTTAACCTATTCATTTAATTGCCCATCCCATGAAGGAAGCGGTCCTGCAATTTAATAAAATCATCAAGCAGAGGCACAAGTAATCCGTCTTCAGGCCTCCTCTTCAAGATCTACCAATTTCCTCACGGAGATGTGGTCGTGAAGAATGAAATAAACGCCGCCCAAAACGATGACCGCGAAGTTCAAGCCCCACGCAACGAATCCAAAGCTCACCGTGGCTACCTCCGTTTCGCCCATAATCTCATGCAGGGCAATCAACACCCCGGCATTGAACGATCCCAGAAACGCCGGGGTCGGCAACACGGTAATCAGAATACAGATCATCACCGTCAGCAGAACCAAAGACGTCGCGGATTTGTCCTGTATTTCATAGGCCCAGTACAGCGGATAATACTGCAGGATAATGAGAGCCCAGACTCCCACCGTTGCCACTGCGATAAAAACCAGCGCCCTTACATTTCGGAACACCCTCAGGCCCTGGCTGAACGTTTCGACCATCTGAATCAATTTATACTGCCACTTTTCGGGAAACGGCTTGACCAGCCAGTGCACCAGCGACATCGCTCTTTCATTATGAAACGTCAGCAGATAAATGAACGCGATCAAAACCAGCACCAACGCCAGGCTGAAGACACCGAACTGGAACGCCAGGTCTCTTATCGAGATGCCCGACCACGCGATGTTGCCATCAAAGATTTCTCCGTGAAATACCAGAATCCACGAGAACAGAAACAACAGCAGAATCAGATCGAACAACCGTTCGACCACGATCGTCGCGAGCGAACTGGCAAAGGACAACTCGAATTTTTTCCCCAGCAGATAGGCCCGGATTAATTCTCCCGCGCGGGCGGGCAGAACCCCGGCCATGAACCCGACCATGAGCGGCGAAAACAGCTCAAACGTTTTCACCTCCTTGACCGGCAGGAGAAGCACCCGCCAGCGGATCGCCCGCGCCACGTACGTCAGGCACATCATTACAAATGCAGGTAACAGCCAGATGTAATTGACGTGCCGGAACGAATCCATTAACTCGGAAACCGACACGTTACGCATCGTGTAGTAAACGGCGAGGAAGGCAACGATCAGCCCGATGATCAATTGTCCGGATTTTTTCACAGCGGATTCCTGGATAAAATAGTTTTGGCGGTGGCGATATCCTTTTGAATCTGATCGACCAGTTCCTCCGCCGATTGAAACTGGATTTCCCCGCGAATGCGTTCGATAAAGGTGATCTCGATTTCCTCTCCGTAAATGGTGTCGCCAAAATCGAAAATATGCACCTCCACACTCAGCCGGTCCCGGTTGAACGTCGGGTTGAAACCGATGTTGACCACACCCGAATACACCTTCCCTTCGGAGGTCACGTAAACGGCATAGACCCCGGTGCCGGGAATCTGTACCTTACTGGTATCGATGTTGGCAGTGGGAAACCCAATCCCGCGTCCGGTCTTGTAACCGTGCACTACCGGTCCCTGAATCGAATAATAGCGTCCCAGAAAATCGCGCGCGCGGACCACATCCCCTTCCTCGATCAATTCCCGAACATAGGAACTTCCCACCCGGTGCCCCTCAAATTCCACCGGATCGATCACGTGCACCTTGAAGTGAAACTCCTCGCCCATTTTTTTCAGGTAAGCAATGGTGCCCTCGCGTCCCCGGCCGAATGCGTAATCGTAACCCACCACGATTTCCTTCACGCCGATCTTGCCGACCAGAATATTTTCGGCAAATTCCCGCGGATGCTGGTCCGCGAACGCCTGATTGAAGTCCGCGCAGATGACTTGATCGATGCCGCACTGCTCGATCAGCTCCATTTTTTTGCGGAAGCTCGTCAACAGGGGCGGCGCCTTTTCCGGTGCGATGATTTTCAACGGATGCGGTTCAAACGTGAATACAATACCCGTTCCGTTGTTCTCACGGGCGATCTCCGCCACCCGCCGGAAGATGATCTGGTGCCCCAGATGCACGCCGTCGAAGTTGCCGATAGACATCACCGGGTAGGGGCCGGGATCGGGGATATGTTTGGTGCCGCGAATGATTTGCATAAACGGATTGGGCCTAAAAGAAAAAGCAGGAGCGGGTCGGCCCGCCTCCTGCACCGCAAGTCCTTATTTCATAGTAGCCAAGAAGAATTGGGGTGTCAATTACGAGGTGCCTCAGTCCTTCCTTGCCGATGGTCCGGGAGTTTGATATGATCGCTCCATACACTAATTTTAACCCTATGAGGGTTCCTTATGTTTGATATCGGTTTTTTCGAAATCATGATTATAATGGTGATCGGCGTGATCGTGATCGGTCCCAAAAACCTTCCCAAGCTGGCTCGAGCCGTCGGCCGGGGCTGGGGCGAATTCCAGCAAACGTTCAACGAACTGAAACAGGACGTGCTCGATGAAACCGAAGGCGTGAAACAATCGGTCGGTATCGACCAACTCGAACAGGAAGTCTCCGCCGCCACCAAGGTGGATATCGACGTCAACCTCGACCTGAACGAGGAACCTGATATCAAACCCGACCAGAGCTGAAAACCCGGTCCTTTCAACCCGCCGGCCCGAGCGCGGCATTTTCCAAAACCCCGCCCGGTAACGTCATTATCCTATGCTGAGCACCCCCTCCTTGCATCCTTTTTTCTCGCATTTTCCGCCGGCCCTGTTTCTGGCAGGACTGGCGATGCTGGGTCTCGCACGCCGCCGTTCCGACTCGCGCTGGGTTCAGGCGGCCTGTCTGAATTTTAGTTTAGGACTGTTGATGGCGATCCTCGCGGTGTTGACCGGCATGTTTGCCGCCGACATCGCCCTGTGGCCGATTGTCGAAGTGGAGGGTCACCAGGGATATTCGTTCTTAATGGTAATTCTTTACATTTTCTGCACGATCTTTGTGTACACCCAACCCTTCAAGCCGATCGCTCTGTTCTTTTATGGGCTCGCGATTCTGTCCATTAGCGCCACTGCCTGGTCCGGATACCAGTTGGTTTTTCATTGAACCGGAGTCGGCGTGGGCAAGCCGAAACGATGCACCAGTTCCCCGCCGCAATACCCCGTCGCCAACACCGTGACCAAACCCACGCCCAACAGCAAGAAGTATAAAACCTGCCCCCATTTCTTTTTGCGGTAACGCGCCGCGACCAGAGCCAGAATAAAAATCACCAGCGTCGAGCAGGCGAAAAGAACATGGTAAGACAAAAACTTCCGCATACGGGTTTTGACTTCCAGGCTAAGCCGCGGATCGGCCTCGGAAAAAATATCACCAATACCTATGACGCCCAGAAATCCGACGACCACCGCGACAGCGGCAAATGCCAACCCCAGGCGAATATTGAATCCTCCCGCCGTCCGTGCCGACTCTTCATTTTGAAGTTTGCCGTAGTACTCAAACACCACCCCCGTCACCAAGAGAGCGACTGCAAAAGGAACCAGCATGGGATGTATTTGGGCAAACAGCATGATTGATTAGGAGGGGGTTTTGGATTGTCGGGGCGCTTTCCGGGAAAGCTCCCCTAATAATATCCCGGCCGCCACCGATGCGTTCAAGGATTCCATATCACCGGCACCGGGAATGCGTACCAGCGCGTCGCATCGTTTCTTAACCGGATCGGAAAGCCCTTCCTGCTCGTTGCCGACCACCATGACGCACGGGTAACTGAGTTTCATATCGTAAAGACTCTGCTTGGAGGATGGGTCGGCGCCTGCGATAAACACCCCCTGCGCTTTCAATTCTCTCAAGACCGACGGCAGGCTTTTGCATTCGTACAATGGCACCATTTCCAATGCCCCTTCTGCCATCCGTACGGCAGACGAATTCACTGCCGTGGCATTCTCACCCAGTCCAACCAGCAATCCTTCCGCTCCGAAATAAGCGCACGACCTTAGAATGGCACCGACATTATGCGAATTTTCCACCCGGTCCAGTGCCAGGGCAAATTGATGTTTTGCAAGACCCGCCTTCACCCAATCGTGAACCGACGGTTGCTTCAAAGGCCGCACCACCATCACGGTACCCTCATGATGTACGCTGGACGCAACCTTATTCAAGGATTCCTGATCCAGCTTGCGATAGGGCAGTTTATGGCGGCTACACCAGGCTTTCACCAGCTTTAATTGGTGCGACCGGCTTTGGCTGAAAAAGACACGCAAAATATCCTGCGGCCGGGTTTCGAAAACTCGTTGGCAGGCATTCCATCCATAAACCGTGAACTCTCTTTGCTTGCGGGATGACCGGGAAGATCCGGCTCGGGGAGGTTGGCTGGAGCTGATTTTTTTTGACGAGTCTTGAGACAACTAATTCGCTCTTTCGTAATAAGGCAATCCCTGAAAACCAGGATTAATTTGATCTGGGAGTTACCGGATGAAACTTCTCAACCGGCTGTTCATCTCGTCCAACCGGGTGATGACCAAATCGATAATCTGATCCTTGATCTTAATAATCATTTCCGGAGATATCTGATCCAGCAGCTGGCTATCCACCTTGAAGACGGTCACATCATTGTCCGCCTCGATAGAACTGTTACGCGGCTTTTTGGCTTTTAAGGTGATTTCTCCGAATATGGAACCAGGTACCAACTGAGCCAGGGAAACCTCCGCGGGTTTACTGCGCATCACGCTGACTTGTCCTTCCAGCAACACAAAAAACCCGTAATCGACTTCATCTTCTTTCAGGATTTTTTCCTGAAGTTTGAATTGCATCCAATGATTTTCGTAGGCGAGCAAAACTTCACGGTCCGCTTGATCCATTTCCTTGAAAAAAGGAGTTTCATCCATGAGCTTGACAAGTTTATCTTTATTCATTGGCGGTATCCAAAAGGGTTACAATGAGTGTACATTAATATTGTAAAGACAAATCCGGCTAAAAACCACAACCCAATAGAAAAACTTCCAGCCGAATTTATGGGGTTCTCAACCGTGCCCGCCCATCATAAACGCTTCCGACTCGTCAAACCGGGGAACCGGCAAATCGTCCACCCCCGTGAAATATTCCTCCGCCCTCTCCAACACCTCGCGGGTGGTGGGTGGCTGGAACATGGCGCCCCGAAAGGCAGCGGCTCCCGGATACCCAAAAGCGAGCCAAACCGCCAGTTTTCGGAGGTACAGCAGGGTGCGCCGGGTATCATAACGCGGATTCAACAGTTCATGGAAACGGCGGAGCAGAGCCCTCCGGGTCGGATTCAGCGTTTCCCTCAGCTCTCCCGTGCATTGTTTAAAAATCCATGGATTGCGCAAAGCACCCCGACCGATCATAACCGCATCGACCCCCGTTTCCTTAAGTAAAGACTGGGCCCGATCGGGATCACGAATATCTCCGTTGCCGATGATGGGTAGAGTGGTTCGCTGTTTGACCTCAGCCATCAAATCCCAGTCCGCCAATCCCTGATAACCCTGCACACGGGTCCGCCCGTGAATGGCGACCCATTCGCAACCGGCGTTTTGCGCGGCGGCAACACACTCGTGGATGGTCAACTCCTGCTCGTTCCAACCGGTGCGCATTTTGACGGTAAGGGGCAAATCGATGTTCCGGCGAATCTTCGTCAGAAAAGATTCCAAGTATGCCGGATCGCGCATCAACGCTGATCCGCAACCTTTTTGAACCACCTTCTTCACCGGGCAACCGAGATTGATGTCCAGAAAATCCGCACCCTGCTCCTGAACCAAATGCGCGACCTTGATAAAATCGTCGGCATAGTCCCCAAACAATTGCAGACCTACCAAAGTACCGGGGTTTTTATGAATCTTTATCATCCGGCGGGTTTTTTCCGAATTGAACACCAGCCCCTTGGCCGAAACCAGTTCGGACACCAGAACGCCCGCCCCCATTTCATCCATCAACTGCCGGTAGCAGACATCGGTAATGCCGGACATCGGTGCCATCCAATAAGCGTTGCGGGCGCGATCGATCAAACGCCCGTTTTTCGCAGGAGCGTTCGTTCGGTCCGGTTTTTTTTCATCAACCAATGCATTACGGTTCATTGCCATCCATTAAGTTTAAAATTTAAGACGCCACCCTTGAGGTTATCTATTAAAAGTTTAGACGATCGCTGGTGCCCCGTCTACCAGCCTCTTAATTTTCGATGGCATCCCAATAGTCCTGAAAATGTTCCGGCCAGGGGGCTTGAAGATCGATCTCGCCGTCTATTCCGTTAAAGTGCAACCGGTGGGCGTGCAACCCGTAGCGATGGGTGTCGTCCGTGCGCTGGCCATACACCGGGTCATTGACCACCGGCAGGCCCACGCTGGCCAGATGCACGCGAATCTGATTGGTTCTGCCGGAACGGGGACATGCTTTGAGCAAAGTCCTGCCGTTCAGCGAACTCATTGCTTCAAAATGAGTGACCGCCTCTTTCGGGTTCCGGGTCTGATAGCCCACCGCCCGTGCCGCGCCTTGGACTTTGCCGACCGGCGCGTCGACCACAAAAACTTTTTGGGAAGGAAGGCCTTCGACCAGCGCCAGGTATTCCTTATCGACCCGGTTCTGCTCGAACTCCCGCATCAAATGCGTGGCCACCTCTTTCGATTTAGCGAACACCACGAGGCCCGTGGTGAGAGCGTCCAGACGCTGAACCGGGCGGGGTGTCTCGTCCGGATACGCTGCTTTTAAAATCTCGGTTAAACTGTTTTTAAAATACCGTCCGCTGGGATGCACTGCCAGGGGCGCGCCCTTGTTGAACACACGGATGGAGTCATCTTCGTAAACCACATCCAGAGTGCGGTCGGCGGGAGGCTCTTCACGGACTCCCATGCGAGTCACAATATAATCGTGTTCCTTGAGAAGGGAGTCGGGATGCACCCGCTCGCCATTCACGGTGATCCGCCCGTCGAGAAGGCGGTCCACCCACTCCTCCCGACTCAGGTAGGAAAATCGATCGGTAAAGTAACTTGCGACGGTATATCCGATGTATTTGCCCGGAAGGTAAGATTCGTAAATTTGTTCGGCAGGAGGGGGACGATACAATTTCACCATGAAAGGACCTCAAAAATTGAAGGCGCAACAAACGGCTGATGTCCGGCCCGTATCACACAAGGGTTGGGCAAAGGAAGTCAATTGTTTCTGGGATCGACCGGGGCCTGCAGAAGGTATTCATATTCCTTGCCCAAGGATTGGACCACCCCCGGCCAGATATGCTGTTCCGGAGAGGTGAATACAAACGGGTCCGAGGCATCGCAGGTCAACCAACTGTGTTGGTCCATTTCTCCCGCCAACTGCCCGGAACCCCAGCCGGAATACCCCATGTAAAAACGGAGATTCTCATTCGGATTTGGCAAGTCCCGCAGAACGGCCTCCAACGCCTCCCAACTCAACCCCATATACACCCCGGGGCACACTTCCTCCATCTCCGGCAGGGGCAGGGGAGACCGGACCAGGTAAAACACCTGCGAAGGCGCCACCGGGCCGCCGATGAACACCTCGCCTTCGTAATCGGTCAGCAATTCAGATGACGCGAACACTTCGGTCGATTTCAATCCGGAATTGCGGTTGATGACCAGACCAAACGATCCCTCTTCGTTGTGGT
>JAUVMD010000198.1 GCA_030600405.1 Nitrospirota bacterium | reverse complement strand
CCGGCCAGCGCGCCTGATGGATGGTGCCGCTGTGATCCATCTGCTCCCACATTTCTTCTGCGATGTGCGGGGCGAACGGTGCCAACAACAGGATCAGCTTGTTTATGGCTTCTATTTGCATCCCCCGGCCAACGTTAAGACGTGGTTCTTTCCCAAACCATTCATAGAACTTATAAAGATAGTTCACGAATTCCATGATGGCCGCGATGGCGGTGTTGAACTGCATGCGCTTATCAATATCTTCCGTGACGCGTTTGATAACGGTATGGATTTGACGGCGCAGTTCCTTCAGTTCTTTCGGGAGCTCGGCTTCAGTATCATAATCACCGGGCGTTTCCCGTAAAAAATTCACCGTCTCGTCAAACAAACGCCACACTCGCTTCAAAAATTTAAAACTGCCCTCCACCCCTTGGTCGCTCCACTCCAATTGTTTCGTCGGTGGCGCGGCGAACAGGATGAACAGCCGTGCCGTGTCCGCTCCGAACCGGTTGATGATGTGGTCCGGGTCCACCACGTTGCCCTTCGACTTCGACATCTTTGCGCCGTCCTTGATCACCATGCCCTGTGTCAACAGGTGGGCAAAGGGTTCCTTCGTTTCTATCAGACCCATATCGCGGAACACATGATGAAAAAACCGTGAATACAACAGATGCAGGATGGCATGCTCGATGCCGCCAATGTACTGGTCCACCGGCATCCAGTACTGGACGCTTTTTTTAGAAAACGCTTCCTCATTGTTGTGCGGCGAGGTGAAGCGGTCGAAATACCATGACGAGCAGATGAAGGTGTCGAGCGTATCGGTCTCGCGTTTTGCCAGAGTCTTGCATTTCGGGCAGAAGACGTTGATAAACGAATCGAGCGATTTGAGTGGGGACTGGCCCTTGTCTCCCAATTGCGCGTCGAGCGGTAGAATCACCGGCAGGTCTTCATAAGGCACCGGCACGGTTCCGCATTTTCCGCAGAAGATAATCGGCACCGGTGTGCCCCAGTAACGTTGGCGCGATACCCCCCAGTCGCGCAGGCGAAACTGCACCGTGGCTTTGCCGATGTTTTTCGATTGCAAATATTCGCAGACTTTCTGCCTGGCCTCGTCGCCCGCCAGTCCGTCGAACCCGCCGGATTGGGTCATCGGCCCTAATTCAGTCATGGCTTCCTTCAAGTCGTCGGCGTGGGTGTTGCCGTCCGGCGGCAGGATGACCACGCGGATGGGCAGTTTGTATTTTTTGGCGAATTCGAAGTCGCGCTGATCGTGCGCGGGCACGGACATGATGGCGCCGGTGCCGTAATCCATCAGCACGAAGTTGGCAGTCCATACCGGAATGGTTTCGCCGTTCAGCGGATTGACGGCATCCGCTCCGGTGAAGACCCCGAGCTTTTCGCCGCCTTCGCTGGTGCGGGAGATCTTGTCCTGTCTCTTCACTTTTTTGATAAACGCATCAATCGCTTTTTCCTGTTTCGTTCCGCGCGACAGGGAATGCGTCAACGGATGTTCCGGTGCCAGCACCATGAAGGTTGCGCCGTACAGCGTGTCCGGCCGGGTGGTGAACACTTTGATCGCTTCCTTTTTGTCCTTGATCTGGAAATTCACATCCGCGCCGGTGCTCTTGCCGATCCAGTTGGCCTGCATGGTCCGAACCTGTTCCGGCCAGCCCTGCTCCAGATCCTGCAGACCCTCCAGCAGGCGGTCGGCGTAGTCGGTGATTTTGAAGAACCAGCCTTCCTGCTGTTTTTGGATCACCTCGTTGTCGCACCGCCAACACAGGCCGTCCACCACCTGTTCGTTGGCCAGCACGGTGTTGCAGGATTCGCACCAGTTGACCTCGGAATTTTTGCGGTACACGAGACCGCGCTCCATGAATTTCAGGAAGCACCACTGGTTCCATTGGTAATACTCCGGTTCGCAGGTGGCGATTTCCCGGTCCCAGTCGTAGCTGAGGCCGAGGCGCTTGATCTGCGCGGTCATGGTTTTAATGTTTTCGTGCGTCCAGGTGTTGGGATGAGATTTGTTCTGGATGGCGGCGTTTTCCGCGGGCATGCCGAACGAGTCCCACCCGATGGGATGCAGGACATTCATTCCTTTCATCCACTTGAAGCGTGCCAGCGCGTCACCGATGGTGTAGTTGCGCACATGGCCCATGTGGATGCGGCCGGAGGGGTAGGGGAACATCTCCAGCAGGTAATATTTGGGCTTCGATGGATCGGCCTCCACCTCGAAGGATTTCTCCTCCTCCCAGCGTTTTTGCCACTTGGCTTCGATGGTTTTGGGATCGTAATCCGGCATCTATGTGAATTCCTCAGGGATTGTAGCGTGCAGTCAGAACGCCGTAGTGTAGCTAAAATCCGGCCAATAATCCAGCCGACAGACAGTCCGATCTTTTTGTTAATTAACGCGCTTTTGAAAAGCTTTTCCGCCCCAATCAAATATTGTTACTTTCAGCCTTGACTCCGTACAATGGTACGGAGTGTATATTTCTTATGGAGTGAATTATGAAGACCATGACCATTAGCAAAATTGCAAAAGAAGCCGGTGTGGGAGTTGAAACGGTTCGTTTCTACGAGCGCAAGGGTCTGGTCGATCAGCCGCCCAAACCCTCTGCCGGTGGCTTCCGGGTTTACCCCGCTGAAGCGGCAGAACGAATACGGTTCATCCGCCAAGCCCAAGAACTGGGTTTTTCCCTTCGTGAGATTAAAGAACTGCTGTCACTACGTACGGACCCCGCGATCGATTGCGCCGATGTACAGGAACGGGCGCAAACCAAACTCGATGAGGTAAAGCGCAAGGTTGCACAATTAAAGTGGATTCAAGCCGCTCTCGAACAACTCATTGCTGCCTGTCCTGGCCAGGGAGCACTACAGGTGTGCTCGATCATAGATGCCATTGAGGCCCCTGAAACAGCCAGGACAGAGTTAAAACAAAGAAGGAGAAAAAATCATGAATGACAAACGCAAAGTAGAAATCTTTAGTGCAGGATGCTCGGTTTGTGAAGAAGCAGTTTCGCTTGTGAACCGTCTGGCCTGTTCATCTTGTGGGGTAACCTTGCTGGATATGAAAAACCCGGACGTAGCTAAAAGAGCAAAAAATCTGGGGATCGGTTCCGTACCCGCCGTAGTGATTGATGGACGGCTTGCAGAGTGTTGCGGCCAGGGGATCAATGAAGAAACTCTTAAGGCCGCCGGTCTGGGGCAAGCTCTGGATAATTGAGAAACGGATGAATATATTTTCCGCCAGCAGTTTGTGTTTGATCAGTCGGGTGACGACCCCAGCGGGGCACCTTCTTCTCCGAAGGCCAATTTAACCATCCCATAGCGGTAGCCGTGGCGAATGATGGTACCGTTTTCGTAGTGGACTACGGAAACAACCGGGTTCAAAAGTGGCAGGTAAAGGCAGAATGAATTAAGGTTAAAAGTATCTCAATAATATTTCTGCTGATAGTTTCTGATTTTATATTAATGCCTTACACTATACCTATGACCGAATTATCCGGCGCCATTAGTGTTGTTTTCATATTGTATGTGATCCTCCTGTTGGGGATCGGGTGGGTGACGTCGCGCAAGGCGACCTCGCCGTCCCAGTTTTTCCTGGCGGACCGGTCGCTGAAAGCGTGGGTGACGGCAGTGTCCTCCACCGCCTCCTCGGAAAGTGCCTGGGCGGTGCTGGGCACGGTGGGCCTGGTCTATAAGGAAGGCTTGTCGGCTATCTGGTTTCTGCCGGGATGCCTCATGGGTTACGCGGTCAACTGGTTGTTACTGGCGGAACGCCTGCGCAAATATTCGCACGAAACCCACGCCATCACCATCCCCGATTACCTGGAAGCGCATTTCAACGACAAGACCCACGTGCTCCGCCTCATTTCAGTCATCATTATTTTTGCGTGCATGATGGCCTATGTCGGGGCACAATTTGCCGCCATCGGTAAAACCTTCGACGCCATCTTCGGCGTGCCGCATCATGTGAGCATCCCCATCGGCGCGGCGATCATTATTTTGTACACGATGATGGGGGGATTTCTGGCGGTGGCGTGGACCGATTTCGTGCAGGGTCTCATCATGGTCTTTGGCTTGGTGATGTTGGCGGGTGTCGCGGTGGTGAGCCTCGGCGGGTTCGGCGGCATGGTCGAGCATTTGAGTCAGGCGCATCCCTCGACGTTGGAT
>JAUVMD010000005.1 GCA_030600405.1 Nitrospirota bacterium | reverse complement strand
GCGGACAATGATCCGCGCCGCCGCCTGGGTGTCGGGGTGGGTGAAGTTTTCCGGTTTTAAATGTTCCTTGAACAATTTCTTGAAATACTCTTGTGCTGTTTGTTGTTCCGCTGAAGTGGGAGACCGTGAAGACAGGCCGGCCAGGGCGCCCACGTCCAACCAGTATCCACCGCATTTGGGACACTGGTCGATTTCGTAACGGAATTTCCGGCTGAAATAGTGCCGGTATAACAAGTTATGGATGCAGTGGGGACAGGGATGTTGCACGTTGCGGAATACGTGGACGCCTTCCGCCCGTTCCACGCGAAGCAATTCCGCCCCCGCGCCGGCATTACGGTTTTTCAGTTTTTTGAGTTGGTTCCGCTCGAACCACAGGCCGCCGCAACTTCCCTGACAGGCTTGCACTTTAACGCCGGTGATTTTCATAGGCTGAAGTTCATTATTACACGCCGGACAGTTCATAGAGTTATTATATTATATGAATAGTCATCCTGGTGACTGTGGTTGTGATTTGTGAAGATTTTCTGTTAACACGTATCTACTCATCCCGCGGCGGGAAACGATGTTGTTGGATTATGCGCACTTTATTTTACCGACCACGATATTGTATCCCGTTGAAAATTTTTTAAAACGAACCCACGATTTAAGTGAGCCAGGATCTTTCATAAATCGGGCTCGGGGCATCCTATCGTCATCTTTAAAAATCATCCCAAAAAATAATATTTTTGGAGCGATCCGGAGCGTCCTGTTTCACATGACAAAAGGGATGAAATAAGATTCTCAAATCTGATATTCTTGTCTTCATTTTTATTAGGATTACCTTAAATAAATCAATGGAATGCGGGGTTTTTCAAGGGATTGAAAATCCATGAAAGTTTGTTGGATAAACCCCTTTGACAAACCCCATCGCATCACTTAACTTTAGAGGATATCCTTTAGTTAGTCCTTTGTTAAGAGATACTGTGAATTTGGTGCCACTATGCCGCTTGAAACCGATTATATAACTCCCGATGTAATTTTGACCACCCGCGGGACCCAGGAATTGAAGGATATGTCCAAGTACGTCAAATGTGCAGGGCTGATTCTACTCACTTTTTTTATTTGCGTTTATGAATTCAGTACCGCCATTTGGTGGGTTCTCTTGACCGGAGGATTGTGGTGGGGGGCATTATGGTATTTGAAGCGGAGGCCAACTATTGTTTTGGAGGGTAGGACCAGAACAATTCAACTGTCCGGAATCACCAAGTTTGGCAAAGCCCAGACCCTTCCGTTTAGTCTGGTGGAAAAAGTCACGGTGATGGCGGACGTGTTAGGTAGAGAAAGAGGTCATTATGTTCCGAAACTGATTTTGAAAGATCTTAAAGGCGGCGGCAAGAAACTGGTGATCAACTGTTTCCCGGTGGAGGATATTATTCAAGCACATTATACCGCCCAGTTGTTGGCCACCTTCTGCCGTACGGATGCATTTGATTTTAAAGGAAGCCAACTTCCAATTTTACCTACTCATATTCCCACCCGGTTTCGGGCCGGCCGAGGTGAAACCCTCAAGTCTGTTGCATCCACGATGAAGAAAGCAAAAGCTCCACAAAAAAGAACGGACGTCCAGAGAAAGACAGCCTGATCCCAACCATTTTCAATCCGATTCAAACTTTCCAATCAGTTTAAGCTATTTGGGAGGTTGCTTCGTCGGGACCTGAACGCAGGAGCCGCATCGCCTGGTCAACTTGAGCGTGTCGGCCGAATAAAATGAGTACATCCTCTGTTTCAATACGGAAATCTCCGGCAGGATTGGGTTGAGCATGGTTGTCCCGTACTACGGCGATCAGCGTGGCGCCGGTTTGTTGAGTCAGACTGAGGTTATCGAGTTGCTTGCCGTTGGACCACGAATCTTCCATTACCTGAAACGATTGACTTAAGGATGCCGTCAGGTATGTGGAAAAATTTTGCAGGCTTTCCATATTGAGAGACAATCCCCGAAACATACCGTAACCTTCCAACCGAACCAACTCCACCTGTTGTTCGATGATGTTGTTGGGCATTCGAAACTCCCTCAACACTCGTGAAAAAATTTCAATGGAAGTTTCAAACTCCTCGGGGATCACCTGGTTGGCCCCGGCTTTTTTCAATTCATCCACCTGCGAAGAGAAACGGGTTTTCACCATAATGAAGATATCCGGGTTGAGTTTCCGCGCCAGCCGAACCGACTGCCCGGTGGCTTGGTGATCGGGTATGGAATACACAATGATTTTTGCCTGCGCGATTCCGGCTCGGTCCAACGTGGCACGGTGGCCGGCGTCTCCATAAAGTATAGGTACTTCTTCCGTCAGCCCATGTTTGATCAACTCGCCATCCAATTCCACTACCACGAAGGGTAGGTGGGTTTCCTTGAGCACGCGCACCAGGTTTCTGCCCACGACGTCGTAACCTGCAATAATGACATGTCCCTTGAGTTTCTCATCCTGTTGCGTCGGAAGTTCTTCCTGGGCTCCGCCCCCGGCCCATTTGGAAAAAAGAAAATAAGATGTCGGAGAAGAAACCTGGATCAACACCGGGGCAATCAACATGGTTAAAACTGAAACACTTAAAAAGATTTGGTGGTGGCTGGATGTGAGCAGTCCCTGAGCCAAGGCCAGGCTGGCCAGAATGAGGGAGAACTCCCCAACCTGCGCCAATCGTATTCCGACAATGAAAGAAATACGCGCAGGATTTCCAACGGCTACCGCCGCGAGAAAACCGGAGGCCATTTTCAGAACAATAACGATGAGTGTCAGCAAAAGGATTATGGAAAAATGGTCCACAAAATTTCCCGTGTTCAATAGCATCCCGATGGAAATGAAAAAGATACTGCTGAAGTAATCTCTCAGTGGCAGGATATCTAGGATGATCTGGTGGCTGTACTCGGATTCGGAAATGATCAGTCCGGCGATAAAGGCACCCATGGCCAGCGATAAGCCCAGCTTATGCGATACCCATCCGGTTCCCAGGATGATAAGAATCACCAGAAGCGTCAGGTGCTCCTTGCTTCCCATGCGTGCGACGGTACTGAGAAACCGGGGAACCAGCAGGCGGGAAAGAAAAAAGATTCCCGCCACGGCGGCGATGGCTTTGCCAAAAGCCGCGGCGAAATCCATGCCGGATGTTTCTCCACTGTTGGCCAGCAAGGGAATCATCAACATCAAAGGCACGACGCATAAGTCCTGAAACAGGAGGATGCCGACGGAGGTGCGGCCGTGCAGGGTATCCAGTTCGGCACGGTCGGTAATCATCTTCATAACAATGGCCGTACTACTGAGCGCAATGATCATGGCCAACGCCAGGCCTACCGCTCCCGAGTCTCCCAGGTAATGCGTTTGAATAAAATACCAGGCGACAATAGTCAGACCCATTTGCAGGACACCGGCGCTGATAATGGATGCCATATTTTTAAGCAGATGGGCAATCGAAAACTCGAGCCCGATAATAAAAAGCAATAAGATAATCCCGATTTCAGCGAGGTTTTCCACAGATGAAGGATCGCCGATCCAGCCCAACCCGTGCGGACCGATCAAGATGCCAGCAATTAAAAATCCCATGATGGAAGGCAGGCGGATCCGATGGAAAAGCACGTTAATCGGTAAAGAAACCAACAAAAGGAGGGCCAAATCTTGTATAATTTGCGGCATTTCTAACAGAGCCTCGGGGGGAGAGTGAATTTGGACCTTTGAATGGGCAGCCGATACTTAGGGCGCATTCATTATACTCTCGGCAGGTTTCAAGACGAGTAGAAAAAGGGGGGACTTATGGAAAAGGATATCCTCGCTCTGGAACAGAGCGGAGACGTGCTATTCATGATGTTGGGGGCAGTCATGGTGTTTGCCATGCATGGCGGTTTTGCCTTCCTCGAGGTGGGCACGGTACGTAAAAAAAATCAAGTCAACGCTTTGGTGAAAATCATTGTCGACTTTGCGATCAGCACGGTCATCTATTTTACCATCGGCTATGCAATTGCTTACGGAGTTTACTTTTATCAATCCGCCGGCACCCTGGTTGCTGACAAACAGGGCTACGAGATGGTTCATTTCTTTTTCCTGCTGACCTTTGCTGCGGCGGTTCCTGCGATCATTTCAGGTGGCATCGCGGAGCGGGCCAAGTTTTGGACACAGGCAGTGGCAGCCGCTATTTTCGTGGGCGTGGTCTATTCCTTCTTTGAAGGCATGGTCTGGGGGCGAATTTCTTTTCTGGGTCAGGGAGGTTCCTGGCTGGAAAAGTTTGCCGGAGCTCCCTTTCACGATTTTGCCGGGTCGGTCGTGGTCCATTCCATGGGCGGATGGCTAGCTTTGGTGGGAGCCTGGGTGCTGGGTCCGCGCATTGGGCGTTGGGATTCGCAAGGCAGAAGCCGGCCCATCCCGGTCAGCAACATTCCTTTTCTCGCGTTGGGTGCGTGGATGTTGTGTATCGGTTGGTTCGGATTTAATGTGATGTCCGCCGCCACCATCAAAGGCATCACCGGATTGGTGGCGATGAATTCCCTGTTTGCCATGGCCGGTGGCATTTTGTTTGCCCTGGTGGTTTCCAAAAACGATCCGGGTTTTATCCATAACGGAGCATTGGCAGGGTTGGTTGCTATCTGCGCCGGGTCGGATCAGGTCCACCCCATCGGCGCTTTTTTTATCGGCGGTATTGCGGGAGTCATTTTCGTGTACGGGTTTACCTGGGAACAGGAGAAATTGAAGGTCGATGATGTCCTGGGGGTATGGCCCCTGCACGGAATTGCCGGAACCTGGGGCGGTATCGCCTGCGGCATTTTCGGACTCAAGGCCTTTGGCGGGGTGGGTGATGTCACCTTTATGGCTCAATTGATCGGCTCGCTGGCCGCGGTGGCGGTGGCTCTGGTGGCCGGGTTCATCGTCTACAAAACTCTGGACAGTTTGTTTGGTATCCGTTTGGAAAAAGACGACGAGTTGCAAGGCTCGGATCTCTCCGTGCACAAAGTGGAATCGACGCCGGAGGAAGACACTACCCGGTATACGTAGTCAAGCCGGAAGAGAGAGCTGCTCGACTAAAATGGCCGTATCAGCCTTCTATTCCTCCTTGGCGGACTCGGTGCATTCGAATTCGGTTTCCGATGTCCACTGTACCTCGAGATTGTCCGGCAGTTTGGTTTCCCGGTCGATGTACGCCGTCTTTAAATTGTCACTGGTAAGATTTGTGGCCAGCGAGAGGTCCGCGCCGGCCAGGTTAGTCTGGGTGAGGCGTGTCTCTGCCAGGTCGGAACCCCGGATGTTGGCACCGCTCAAATTGGCTTCCGTTAAGTCCGCTCCCTTGAAATACACCCGGTTCAGAATCGAGTCTGAGAAATCAGCTCCCTTGAGATTCGCATCTCTGAAGTCGCACCCGCTCAGGTTGCATCCGCTGACATCCGTATTTTCGAGCTTCGCCCCGGTAAAGTTGGCTTTGCTGAGATGAGATTTTGGAATGCGGGCGCCGGAAAGATCGGCCTGTATCAGTTGTGCCCCACGCAAATCGCTTTTGCTGAGATTTACATTCCGGAGATCGCATCCTTTCAACTGCGTCTGGTTGAGCTCGGCTCGGTTGAGATTGGAATCATGGAAATCGGCTTTCAGGATCACCGCTTGGTTGAACCAGGAACCGCTGAGATCCGTTCCGCTCAAGTCGGCTCCACTCAGATTGGTTTTCGTAAAGTTGGCGCGGATCAATTGCGCCGATTTGAAAATAGCGCCCACCAGAAAACTGCCTGTAAAATTCGCCCCGTTCAACCCCGCCTGCTCAAAGTTCGCCTTCTTCAGATTGGATTTTTGGAATTGCGCCTCCTTTAGGACTCCCTGGCTCAGGTCGATGCCTTCCAAATCCGCCTGACTTAACTGGGCTCTTTCCAGCTGGCTTTTTTGAGATTCGATTTTCTGTTTGTCCAGCTTCCGGAATTTCGCCATAAAGGTTTTCCTGATTCTTCCCCATCGCCGATGGGATTTCTGTGGAACGTTATTTTACGGAGATTACTCCCTCCGAGTAAAGCAGAATTGGAAAATGTAATACCCGATGGTTGAATACAAAAGAGAAGAGGAGTCGCGGGTGGCCACAACTCCTCTAAAAAATCTATGGTGCCGAAGGTCGGAGTCGAACCGACACGAGGTTGCCCCCACTGGATTTTGAGTCCAGCGCGTCTACCAGTTCCACCACTTCGGCATGATTCGGAAAAGTTATCACACCCCGTTAAAAAGGACAACGGGGAAAGTTTCTGGATGGTTTTTAATGAAAATCCTGTAACTTTGGCGGCGGTTGCGATTTCTGTTGTTTTTGGAATCGCTGGGCAGCCGTCAGCAATTGTTGGGCGTTGTCATCCTCCGGATCGATCTTAAGCAGGCGGTGGAGGTAGGCAATCGCCTGGTCATACTGTTTGAACAACATGCTGGAGCTGACCAGGTTGTTCAACGCCTCTACGTATTGATTATCCAACTGATACGCTTTTTGAAAAGACGCGTCCGCAAAGAAAAAGGATTTCAGATCCCAGAATACCATTCCCATTTCGTTATGCGCCATCGGCTGGTCCGGGTTGATCTGGAGACTGGCGCGGTAATATTTCAAGGCCTTCTGCACCCGGTGTGATTTATGATAAGCACGGGCCAGGGTCAAATACCAGTAGGCGGCACCCGGTTGTTTGGTCACCGCTTCTTCCAGGTACGGCACGGCATCTTTAGGTTGTCCCATTTTCAACAGGGCCAGACCGGCGTTAAAGTTAACAGCAGGGAGCTTGATATTCTGACGGATCAATTCCTTGCAGGACTCCAATGCTTTTGCATATTCTTTCCGCTGAATTTGAAGCTCACCCATCTTGATCAGAGCCGGAATGTGCTTGGGATTGAGTCGCAGAGTTGTGACCAGTTCCTGCTCCGCTTGTTCCGTGAATCCACCTTTCTGATAAGCCCTTCCCAGCTCGTAATGGACCCGCGTTTTGTGGGGTGAATTTTGGGCGGTTGCTTTCCAGAGAGATATCTCCGACCGGTAGTCCTGACCCCGGCTGAACGTGAGAATCATGAAAAGCGCCGGTACCCCCACCCGCAACCACCCGGCGATCGGGTGACGGATTCCCAATTCCACCAGGCCTATCGCCAGTATGAGATGGATCCCCAGTCCCGGAAGGTAAAACCGGGGTTCGGAAACCACCGGATCATCCATTCCTAATGCATAAAAACTGATGAAAATTAAAAAGGCCCAGAGAACAGCCCATTGCACCAGACTGGACCGGGTGGCCCGCGCCAGAGCAAACAGAGCCCCGATGCCGCCCAGAGCGAGCATCCATGTCCAATCCCCTATCCCACTCACCAGGCGGAAATCAGGATCCAGATTTAAATGAATAGGAAACAGGACTTTGGGCAAGTAATAAAAAATAAAAGCCTTAATCTGGGTCAAAAAATATAGAGTCGGCAGATTGCCGGATTTGCCCGAAAACTCGGCTACCAGCTCGGCAGCCGGGGTGGTGAGCTGGTAAATCAGGTAAATGATCCAGGGAATCAGCGCCAAGGCAAATATCTCCCCTTCTATCTTTTTGGTAGAGGCCATATAGAATCGGGAAAATATCCACCCCATGAAAGGTAAAGTGACCATTATCGGGTCGCTGGTACTCCCTACCGCGAAACAGGCCATAACCATCAAAAGGTCGATCGAGCCCTTGGCTTTTTTTGGGTTCTCTCTAAATTCCCTTAAAAAACGGGCCAAAAAGCCAAAAGTCAGCACATAAAACAGACTGCCGAAAAGGATAGGGCGTGAGGAAATAAGTATGACCGCTTGCGAGTTCAGGGGATGGAGCAAATGGATTCCGGACGCTACCAAAGGCAGCCACTTGAGATACCTAGGGTCCTTCTGATCAAAAAAGATCAACCACTCCCGGACCACCCAATAAAAGGCCAGACCCACCCCCAGGTGTATCAACAGGTTAACCAAGTGATAACCCCAGGGAGTGCTGTGACCCATTAAATAATTGATGGAAAAAGATAGTTTTGGTAGCGAACGGTTGAAAATCTGGTCGATCCGGATAATATCATTGACCTTGGAGAAATCATGAATTATCGGATTTTCCAGCAGAGTCCGCACTTCTGAAACCAGAAAAGGTGATCGGAGAGTTCCAGCATAGGCTAAAAATCCTACCCCCGCCAAAACCAGGGCTGTGACAATATAAATTTTGAACCGGGGTGTTTCCATAATCTCTTGTCTAGTACTATTTATAAATACCCCAAATAGGGTTGTTTGAATATTTAAAATTATTAGATATTTTGCCCCCAAATTATTAAAAAATGTTTACAATGATAAGTAGAATGTAAAAAATTCATAAACAAGGTAGCCATTTACTGGTAACCTTGTACTCCTTTTCCAGCTAAATCACATTTTTATAAACACTTTAGGCAATGTCCACAGGCCGATATCAATTTCGGATCTGTATTCTTTTTTAATATCAATATTTACCTTTAAGGTTTTTAACCGTCCGCTCTGCGTCGAATTATGAAGCAAATCAATGAATATGCCAACATTCTGACCCTTAGAAAAATCTCATCCCTGTTCAAAACCACCTTTCGGAACGTGGATGGGTTATTAAATATTGTGTTAGAAACTGCGCAAGTTACTGTCGGGGCGGTCCATGCCTCGTTGCTTATGTTGGATGCAAAAGTCAACAAACTCCAATTTTACCAGGCTTCCGGTGAAGAGACCGGACAGTTGAAACTGGTGGAAATTTCCCAGGGGGTCGGTCTCGCGGGTATTGTGGCCGAAACCGGCGAGGCCATTGTATCCAATGATGTGCAAAACGACAAACGCTGGTTGAGCAAGGTCAGCGAAATGGCCGAGATGGATGTCAAAGCGATCGCCAGTCTCCCCCTGACTCTGAATGGGGTGGTTATAGGAGTGGTGCAGTTTCTGGATAAGCAAGATGACAGTATTTATTCCGAAGGTGACATGGAAACTCTGGAGCGCTTTGCCCGAATCATGGCCATGTTTTTCGAAGTGACCCGGAGCAATGAAATGTTGGGAGAGGAGTTTGACCGGCTCCAGGAGAAATACCGTCAACGCTACACCATCGTCGGGGAAAGTCCGCAAATCCGCAAGTGCATCACCCACGCGGAAAAGGTATCCAATTCCAAGGCGGCAATTATGATCACCGGAGAAAGCGGCACGGGTAAGGAATTGTTTGCCCATCTGATTCACGACCGAAGTCAGCGCCAGACCAAACCCTTTGTGTCCATCAGTTGTGGGGCCTTACCCGCTTCCATCCTGGAGCGCGAGCTGTTCGGTCATGAAAAGGGGGCGTTTACTGGGGCGGACAGCCGAAAGATCGGCCTGTTTGAAGCGGCCGACGGTGGCACTATGTTTCTCGACGAGATTGGTGAGATGCCGCTCGATATGCAGGTCAAGTTGCTCCGCGTGATTCAAGAAGAATCTTTTTTACGGCTGGGCAGCACCACGCCCACCCAGGTGGACGTCAGAATTATTTCCGCCACCAACCAGGAATTGGAAAAAATGGTGAGCGAGGGCACGTTCCGTCAGGATTTGTTTTACCGCGTCAATGTCATCAACCTTCATTTGCCCTCTCTCCGGGACCGTAAAGAAGATTTTCCCGATCTGGTTAATTTTTTTGTAAGGAAACATACGCCGGAAGGCGAGAAACCCAAAAAGATTCAAAAAGGGCTGATCTCATATCTTGAAGGTTACGGTTGGCCGGGCAATATCCGCCAATTGGAAAATGCCCTCGAGCGGGCCATCGTTCTGGAAGATGGAGATGAGTTGACTCCGGATGCTTTTGCTATCGAGTCCACCCAGTCGCCCATCGAAATCAACGTCGGTTCCACCTTAAAAGAGGCCAGCGACTCCTTCAGAAAATCGTTCATATTCAATACCCTCCAATCGACTAAGGGAAACCGGACCCAGGCCGCAAAAATCCTGGAGGTCCAACGGTCCTATCTCTCCCGGTTGATCAAGGAACTGGGAATCAGTTGATCCGCATTTCCCTTTCGCCCAACGTGATTCATTGACTTCAATGGGGACAGAGAACCACTATGAGCTTGAGCCACCCACAAGACTTGATCGGCGAAGAAGATGAACTCATCTTTTCATTGCCGAAGATCTATTTCGCGCTTCAGGAAGCCCTGAACGATCCGAACCAGACATTCCAGGACCTGGGCGATATCATCAGCTTCGATCCAGCCCTCTCCGCGCGTCTGCTCAAAATCGTCAACAGTCCCTTTTACGGATTTCCATCAAAGATCGAAACCATCTCCCATGCCATTTCGGTCATCGGTAGGGACCAACTCACCGATCTGGCTCTGGCCACTCTGGTGATTTATCAATTCCGGGGTATCCCCAACAGCCTGTTCAACATGGAAAAGTTTTGGCGGCACAGCATGGCCTGCGGTGTGGTGGCCCGGTCCATTGCCGAATTTCGGGGTGAGAAAAACGTGGAGCGGTTCTACCTGGCCGGTATCCTGCACGACATCGGCCGGTTGGTGATTTTCAAAAAGGAACCGGCCCTGGCGCGGGACGCCTTTTGCCGGAGCAAAGAACGACGGGAAAACATTTACCTGTCCGAGCAGGAACTGATGGGATTCGATCATGCGAACGTCGGTCGGGAATTGTTGAAGGCCTGGCAACTGCCGCCGCGTCTGGTGGAGGCGGTGGGCTCTCACCATCAACCGGAAGAGGCGAAACAGTTCCCCGTCGATGCGGCCATTATCCACACCTCCGATTATATTGTTCACGCTCTGCAGGCGAGCAGCGATGCCGAGTTCAGCGAACCGCAACTGTATCCTAAAAGTTGGGAAATCATCGGACTCGAACCGGACGATTTTGAATTCATGAAGGACAAGGTAATCCAGCAGTACCAGGGGATTGTCGGCATGTTTTTTGACGTTTCCTAAGGATTCCTTGGCATTCTTCCCTCCCGTATTTCAAAACCTTGCAGTCTGTATCTCATCCCTGGCTTAAAGTTTTCTGAATCTCTGGTCCCAAAAAAACAACTCCTCCCGACTTCCCACGTCACATTTAATCCCGGTTCTGGTAAGATGGGGCCACTGGAGCAAGCCCAGTTGACCCTCATTATAAGAACGGTGGAGTGATGGATGTGATGACCCTGATCGACGGTAAAAAAGTTTCGGCCGAAATCAAGGAACAGGTCGCCGATGAAGTTGGAAAACTAAAAAAACAGACGGGGAAAGTCCCCGGACTGGCAGTCGTGCTGGTGGGCGAAGATCCGGCTTCCGCTGTATATGTCAAAAATAAAAACAAATCCTGCGAGAAGGTGGGCTTCCAATCGTTTTCGCACGCCTTCGCCGCCGATACCCAAGAAGCCGAACTGTTGAAACTGATCGCCGAATTGAACGCCAACCCAGAGGTCAACGGCATTCTCGTGCAACTGCCGCTACCGGATCATATCAATGAACAAAAAGTGCTGGAGGCGATCGATCCGAAAAAGGATGTCGACGGCTTTCATCCGGTCAATGTCGGTTACTTGACCAGCGGCGCCGATGCGCTGGCGCCCTGCACTCCGGCGGGCATCATTGAAATGCTGGACTTTTATAAGATAGACATCGAAGGTAAGCAGGCGGTGATCCTCGGCCGGAGTAACATCGTCGGCAAACCCATGGCCTCTCTGTTGTTGAAGCGTCACGCCACCGTTACCATTTGCCACTCGCGCACGCGCGATCTGCCGGCCATGGCGCGGTCGGCCGACATCCTGGTCGCGGCCATCGGCAAGCCGCGCTTCGTCACAGCGGATATGGTGGCGGAAGGCGCAACGGTCATCGATGTCGGCATCAACCGGGTCGACGGCAAACTGGTCGGCGACGTCGATTTCGACGCGGTGGCGGAGAAGGCGGCGTATATCACACCCGTGCCCGGCGGGGTAGGACCCATGACCATTGCCATGCTGATGAAAAATACCTTGAGCGCATTTAAAAAAGCCAACAACCTTTAAGCGTACCCCTCGCAACTTATGACTCAAGCGCAATCACAAACAGCGGGACACATTCCGGAAGAACAACCGCATGTCTACACTGTCAGCGAAATCACGCGGGACGTGCGGGCGATCCTCGAAGCGGCATTTGAAACGGCATGGATCGAAGGCGAGATTTCCAATTTCCGAATGGCCGCCTCCGGCCATGCCTATTTCATTTTAAAAGATGATAAAGCGCAGATCAAATGCGTGCTGTTCCGCGGCCAACGCGTGGGCATGAAATTCACGCCAGAGGACGGCGATCAGGTACTGTTACTGGGACGCGTCACGGTATACGAAGCACGTGGCGACTACCAGGTCATCGTCGAGGCCATGGAGCCCAAAGGTCTGGGCGCTCTCCAGAAAGCGTTTGAACAGCTTAAGGAGAGACTGGCGAAAGAAGGCCTGTTCGACGAGTCGCGTAAAAAACCACTCCCCGAAATACCGTGGAAGATCGGCATCGTCACCTCCCCTACCGGTGCGGCCATACGCGATATGATC
>JAUVMD010000019.1 GCA_030600405.1 Nitrospirota bacterium | reverse complement strand
GAGGCTATTCTCGACCGATTAGATTCGGAGGAAGAAAACCTCAACCAGCTGAGTGCGCGGTTTGAGAGTGGGGAAGTTGATCCCGGCACCTACATGGAAGGTGTGGAAAATATCCAAATTCGCGAAGCCACCGATGTGGCGGTGATCAAGACCTGGGCCATGCTTGCTGGACCCGAAATGGCCTTCCGCGCCGCGGAGGAACACGGGCTGGCGGTTCGCTACGGTTCCCGCATCCTGGTGAGCCTCGCGGCCGGTCTGGAGATGGGATACGGCACCTCCATCCTGATCACCCTGTCGAAAGAAGAAAAAAACATGGATGGCCCGGCAAGAAAGGAAATTCAGACCTTTATCAAGAAAATTGCAGGCGGTTTTTAGGCCCCCCTCCACTTTTTCTGAAACTTTTTGTGATTAAGGAGTATCCTAATCATGAAAGCGTCATAGTTTTCTCCCTGTTTAGCTCAACGCCCCGGAAACGGGGCGTTTTTTTTGTCCCCCCTCCATAGATCCTATTTATCCTTAACTTGGATTCTTATTTCCGCCCCATTGGCTCGGATTTCCGGAATGTACATAGCGTGACCCAGAACCGGCAGGGCATGGAACCGGCCCGGCACTTCGGCCCGCAGGGTGTACCGTATCTGCCAGACCCCCTGCGGCAGTTTGTCGATAAACAAGGCCACCTTACGGTCGCGTAGCTCCTGATACACCCACCGGTTACGCCCCGTGTAATCCGAATTGGGAGTGGGCGGTACGGGGATGGGAATAATTGCAGACTTCATGCTTCTCGTTCGCGAGACTTTTCCGCCCGGGAGAGTAGAATTCTGCGAATTTCGTAAAGTCCGTTTCACGGCCGACTGTTTCAATTCCTGCGCATATAGTGTTTCGCCGCTTTTGATCTGCACCGCCTCCAGCCCCGCCGGTTTCAAATCTTCAAAGATCAGATATTCGTAATGGTTCTTGGCCTCAATAGTAAGAACCGTTTCGATACGCTCGCCGATGGCCACGGTTTCCCCGTCATTGAGCGGCACCTTGTCATAAACGTAGCCTTTGAGCAGAGTCGGACGCCCCACCAGTTTGTAATACTGCCGCCGCACGAAAATTTCATTACCCGCCGCAGTGATCGGCTCTTCCAGACTGAAAAATGCAGCATTCGCGGCAAAGTACAATGGACCCTCCCCGCTTTTTCGGACCAGGCGGATGGTATTGACGCCATCTTTGATCCACTTGGCATCGATCTCGAACCGGCTGGGGGCACGTAACACGTCCTTCACCTTTTGCCGGGTTATGGTATTGCCGTTAACTTGCAGTTCGTATTCGATGCCACCCTTCAACTCGCCGCTGGTTTTGAGATATTGGTTCATCGCCAATACCACGATGGCGGTGTCGCGCGTGGTGCTCCAGTTGGCTCCACGCCGGTTCTTGATGAGCCAGTTCATGACCGGTTCCACCAGTTTGTTTTTGGGATCAATGGTGAGCAGGGCGCGCAGGGCAAATGCCGTCGCTTCCACTCCGCCATTCGACCACCGGTAAAAGATACCGTCCTCTCCCCAATGCGCCGTGGCCATCACCCCTTTTTGGGATTTTTTCAAGCCGCGCTGGATGATGGAGGTATCCGGCGTTTTATCGAAAATGACTCCGTTCTCCAGATTCTCGATCAAGGTCATAGCCCGCTTCTTGTCTCCGTAATGATGTGCAGACAACGCCAGCAGGGAACGGGTGTAGGCGTTGAGGCGGCTTTTGTGTTTCCACAGGTTGCCGAACGCCTTGCTCTGGAACTTGTCGATGCGTTTGAGCCCGGCGGTGGAGTGATAAACCGAAAGCGCGTGAAGCATCCACGCCTGCAGATCAGGTTGCTCCTCCGCTTCCACCAGCTCCTTGTTGAGAAACCGGTAGGCGCGTTTAATAACGTTGCGGTCGACTTCAATCCCCGACTGCCGTGCCAGGCTCAGTCCCCACAGCACGTACGCGGACATAAAATGATCACTTTTGCCCTTCTTCCACCAGCCCCAGCCGCCGTCGCTGTGTTGAAAATCATACAGACGGTCAAGGCCCGATTTGGTCATGGCATCCAGCTCGGCTATGTTCTTTTTGCCTTTTGGATGGGTTTTGCCAGTGTGCTGGGTTTCGATACCGCCGAACACCTTGTCCCGAATGGAGCCGGGCTTGAGTCCCTGATCCATCAGCGTTTTCGTTACGATCACCGCCGGCAGAAACCGGCTCAGCGTCTGCTCGGTACAGCCGTAAGGATAATCGATCAGATAGGGCAGGGCGTCCAGCATGGTCACTGCCAGGCTGGGCGTGACCTGCACGCTAAACCGTGTCGAATCTTTTTTACGTTTTTTCGGGATATCGAGTTGGACGGTTACTTCACTCCCGCGCATTTTACCGGAGGCGGCAAGGAATTTTTCGATGCCGTGTGCATGGATGATAAAATTCTTTTCCATGGCGTCGCCCTGCTTGGACGACTTGGCT
This sequence comes from Nitrospirota bacterium, assembly GCA_030600405.1. Taxonomy (GTDB): domain Bacteria; phylum Nitrospinota; class Nitrospinia; order Nitrospinales; family Nitrospinaceae; genus SZUA-226. Next base: position 7,576 of record JAUVMD010000019.1, on the reverse strand, counting down.
GAAACGCGGATTTTGGCATGGCCCGGCTGCACTACGGATACCAGCCAGTCGACGCGCCGCTCGCCATGCGCCGGAATCTTGGTCGGACCAATCTTCCCTTTCACAGGTTTGCCCGAGCGGTCGATGTGACCGAGGACCTTCAATCCCTGCGCATCCAGAGATGGACGGACGATCATTTCCTCCTGGGTGTTGTTGTTGATGATGGCGGACAGCGTAAGGTGGTCCCCCACCACGAAGAAACGCGGTGCCTGCAGGCGGACGATCAACGGGTTCTGCGTACGGACTTGGGTGGTGTCGATGCCGAACTGGTTGGTTTTGGAGACCACCCGCGCAGTGGCGCGCCACTGGGTCAACGAATCTGCGAATTGGACCTTGACCGTCGCCTTGCCGTCCCTGCCGGTTTTGATACTCGGTTTCCACAGAATGGTACTGCGAAAATCCGACCGCACCTGGATGGCAGGTCCCTCCTGACCCGGACCGGGAGATTGTGCCTTATTTTCGCGTTTGGAAAATCCTTCTTTGTCATCGGCAAAGGATTCTTCGGCTAGTATTGAGGCGGGCGCGGGTGCGTTGGCGCTCATGGATTTTTTGGCGCGTCCTTTGTATTGCATATCTGCTTCCAAAGAATCCATCGCACCATAATCGCCTTTGCCTCCCAAGATGCCTCTTCTCAGGGATGCATCTTTCCTCTTTTCAAGCCGGGCAAGGCGTTTCATTTGAAATGAGCTTTGCGTGCGAATGCGCTGAGGGCGTTTTTGGCCGTAGAAGAACTGCCGTGGGTCCAGAGCTAATTCCTTTTGGATGTAATAAACCGCTTCATCGACCAGTCCCACCGCCACCTCGGCGGATACGGGCTTGCCCTTGTGATTGCGTGCCGTGACTGTCAAAGTGCCTTTCTCGCGCGGTTGGTATTGGTCGCGATCGAGTTTTACGGAAACATCGAGGAAATTTTTAACGGGCGGCACCACCACTTGCTTGCGGTCGCTGTAAATTTGGTGGTCGCTCACCATCACGCCATTGAGGAATACATTTGGAACATGTTTTTCCTTAATGTCCAATTGAATCAGTTTCACGGTACCCGTCAGATGCACCAGTTGATAACTGTACAGGTCATCCGCTTCCACGCTGAACAGGACATAACGGTCGTTGGTGGGTGTTACCAGCATGACCGGGGCTTTCTGTCCGGCGCGGAAGGTGTCCTTGTCGACGATGATCTCGAGGCCGCCGTGGCGGTATCCCAACTCCGTCGTGGCGTTGCTGGCAACCCAGACGGTGGTTTCACCTTTTACGGGAAGGGTCTTTTTATTTGCCTGGGAAGACCAGGCGATGCGGTAATATCCTTCGTTTCCCGGCGTGAAGGTCAACGCCGCTTCCCCCTGGGCATCAGTTTTCACTGTTCGTGTCAGGATGTCGTCGTGCTGGTATCCCCTGAACTTGAGTTTCCAGCCAAGACCGCCGGGTTGTGCCGGCGGTGGAGGGAAAATGGCGTGGTCGCGGCGCAGGCGTTTGAGTTGCTTTCCTTGCACCTCCCTGCCGCTGGGGTCGATCCAGATTTCGTACCAGAGTTCGCGTGTAACGTGCACAGTGCCTTCGGTCTGTACCGGCTGGCTGTTGGCGTCCAGCGCCTTGATGTTGACTTGCACCTTGTCCTGCGGCCGGTACAGGTTGTGCTCGTTGTTGAGATAGATGTAATAGGGCTGGCGCGTCACCTGTACGGTTCCCCGGGAGATGACCTCGCGGCGTGACAGGTCGGTCACCCGCGCTTCGATGGTGTACTGCAAGTCCTGGTTTTGCCGCTGGCTCTGGAAGGTGAGATGCGCTTTGCCCTCAGCGTCAGTTTTGATGACTTCGCGTTTGATCTGTTGACCCTGACCCCAATAGCGTCCGGGGCGAGGGCGCATATCTTCGTAATACCAGGGAAACTTCGGTTGCGGATGCCAACTGTGATAGAAGGGCCGCTGGTAAACCACGACCTCGACATTAGCGTTGGCCACCGGACCGCCGAAATAATACTCGGCGTGAATATCGACTTCTACCTTATCCCCCAGTTGAAAGGTTTTCTTTTTGCCATTTTCCTCCGGGGTCTGAACCGATACTTTGAACTCCGGCAGTTTGTATTCCTCCAGCCGGAACAAGGCTGAACTTCCAATATGTTTGCGGCGCCCCTTCGTCCAGAAGGTGACGCGGTATTCCCCCAACGGGATTTTTTCGGAAAGGTCGAGTGAGTCCCACGCGCTTCCGAATTCATTGAGCTTGAGTTTGCCCTTCTTGAGCTTGGAACCGCGTGGATCGGTGATTTCATATTCCAGCGTTTTATTGGAAGGCGTGTTGTAGACTGAGCCGTCATACGTACGGGCGGTCAGTTTCCATTGCGCGGTTTCGTTGGGGCGATAGGCGGGCCGGTCGGTGGTCACATAAAGTTTCCAGGAAGCCTTCTCATAATTGTACCTCTGATTGTATCCGGTGACGAACGCCTGCTGGTCCTTGAGGGCCGCCCCCACAAACAATTCGGAGTTATGACGGTCTCCTTCCAGATCGAACACCGCCAGGCCGTTTTTATCGGTTTTAGCCATTTCATCGTCCCACACCCATTTACGTCCGGTATAGTGGCGTTCGTGCAGATGGACCCTTGCGTTGGCCAAAGGCGCTCCGTTGCCGGAATCGGCAAAATAAACCAACGCCCGCTTGCCGGAGGTTTTGAGAACCAGCGCAGATTCGGTGACCAGAATGATCTCCCGCGTTTTTTCGCCACCCCCGGTGGCCTCCAGAAGGTAGGCTCCCAGCGGCAGTTTCTTGTCGAACTCCAAAACTTTCGATCCGGGATGATATTCTTTTTTGTTCTCGAGATCTTCGTTCCAGGATTTCACTTTTTCGGCTTTGAACAGATTGACTCCGTACAGCCACGAGCCTACATTTTTTTTGTTGGGGAAATCGACATCCTTCGCAAGGTTTATCTTATATAAAGACAGTCGAACCTTGTCGATATTGCGCCAGTTCAGGTTGACCCGGATCAATGAATCGGGCAGAAAAAAGCTGGAGGCGTTCAAATTGAGCGTGGATTTGGTAATATTTTTAACATTATTTCTGGCATTGTCGTAGTGCCGGGTTTCGCCCTTTTTGAAATCGTTGAGGATGCGCCGGTAATACTTCAGGGCCTTCTTATAGTTCTGTTCACGGCGTTGCTGTCCGTTCTCCATGATAATTATCTCGCCGGACCCGGACAGCCATTCGGCGTAATAGTAGAGAGCGTCGTCGTACCATTCGGTGGACTTCTCCGCTTCTATTACGGCTTCAAAAGATTCGGGAACGCGTTGCTGTTGATAGAGGTTGCCCTGATGCCGCAGGGCCATGGCGATCAGGTAATGGGCGTGGATGCGGTCGGTTTTCTTTTGTGCGATTTTGAGCGCGTTCTCCAGAAAATTGACAGGAATGTAATTTCCGTAATACCCGTAATAAAAATAAGGTTCCCGGTTGGGCGGGGTGGCAGCGTTCCATATAATATTGAGGTATCGGTTGCGGGCCAGGTTGATCTCGGCCGCGCCACCCCACCAGTCGAGCGCTTTCTGGTAATGAGCCCACGCCGCGCTCCAGTTGCGTGAGTGACGCGGAAACCACCACGAGTCGCCCAGCGATTCCTGAATCTCCACCCAGAGCCGGTCCCGCTGTTCGGTGCGCACCCGGTCACGGATCATTTTCTGGAGTTGCGTTCGGGCTTGCTCCAGTTTGGAGCGGTCGGGATTGTTCGTACTCGCTTGGGAACGCCACTGCGTATCCGCGACCCGGAAATTGACCCACCGTTTGTCCGGTGACGACAGACCGAGTTTCTGCGCCTTCAGGTACACTTCGTGAGCCTTGGCGAATGATCCTTTTTGGACATACGACTCCCCTTGCTTTTTGAGCAAAACGTAAGCCCCTTCCTTGATGGTAGCCGCTGGAGCGTCGGACAATCCTGCCACCGACAGGAAGAGTGCAATGAATATTAATTTGAGAAGAACAGGTTTTTGGAAAGTCATAAACAATCTCCAATAAATCCGGTTACCGGTGAGTCCGGTTACTGGATAAAAGGGTTGACCGTGGATTCCACGGATGCCAGGTACGAACCTCCGAACAGGTTGAGGTGGTTGAGCAGGTGGTAAAGGTTGTACATTTGTTTTCTCTCCGCATAACCGGGATTTTGGGGAAACGCTTCCCGGTAGGCGTCATAGAAGGTTTGCGGGAGGCGGCCGAACAATTCCGTCATAGCCAGGTCGGTTTCGCGCAGTCCGAAATGCACTGCCGGGTCCACCAGACACGGTTGTCCTGTGTTGTCGGCGAAGGTGTTGCCCGACCATAAATCGCCGTGGACCAGCGCGGGCCGTTCGCCCGTGAGATCGAGCCGTTGATCCAATTGATCGCAAAGTTGATCGATTTTTTTATCAGTGGCCACCGGGAGCAGTCCCCGGTTCCGCGCCAGTTGTTGTTGGAAGCCCAGCCGGTGTTCGCGGAAAAAAAACAGGCCGTCTGTTTCCGGCGTATTAATTTGCTCGGTGGAGCCGATGAAGTTGTCATGATCCAGTCCATACTGATCCTGCGTGGTGCGGTGCATTTGGGCGAGCGCTTGACCGAAGCGTTCGTAGTAACCGTTGCCGGGGCTTCCTTCTTCGATGTATTCGATGATGAGAAATCTTGGGTTGGGTCCCTCGGGCAGGGCGACCACTTTGGGGATGCGTGGACCGTTTTTAGCTTCACGCATCAATTTCAAACCGCGCGCTTCTTTTTCAAACATGCCATCGGGTGGGTGATCGTTATGTTTGAGAAAAACTGTCTCGCCGTTGGAGAGGGTCAGTGCCAGCGTCTGGTTGATGCATCCGCCGCCGATGGATCGGCTGGAGTCGATGCGCACGGGTTGAGCGTACACGGTTTCCAACAGGTCACGGACTGGGTTGTTCATGGCTCATTCCATTTGCGATTGGACGTATTCGAGAATCGGCGGGCAGGTCCGGTGCACGATTTGAAACACGTGCTCGAATCCATCATCCCTACCATAATAAGGATCAGGCACATCCAGGTCGCCGTCAACCTCTGGATCGAAGGACCGGAACAATCGGATTTTTTTCGCGGCCATTTCCGGAGAGCACAGGTATTCCATCGCTTCCAGATTCGACTGGTCCATAGCGAGGATGAGGTCGTAGCGGCGGATATCTCCCGCCTGAATTTGCTGGGCACGGGAGGTCAGTTGGACACCTTTGCTTCGGGCGGTGGCCTGCATACGGGCATCCGGCGAAGAACCGACATGCCAGTTTCCGGTTCCGGCGGAATGGGTAATTATTTGATTTTCAAGGCCTTTCTCGTTTATTAAAACTTGAAACACGCCTTCCGCCAAAGGCGAGCGGCAGATGTTTCCCAGGCAGACGAAACAGATTTCGAAGGGTTTGGGAGGAGCCATAGTATAAATTGATTTAGGAACGATTTCCGTTTAAGATTGCCCCTGCGTTATTTTCTCAGGGTGACTGGGACCGGGTTTGCGTCTCCGGATTCGTTATGGGTTTCTTTTATTCTATGATACCGTCCTGCCCACTATCAACCTGCAATTTTGGGCTAAAATTCACCAAAAAAAGAGACTGACCGTTGATTGGACGTTACACACTTCCTGAGATGGCGGCCATCTGGTCGCCGCAAAACAAGTTCCGCATCTGGCTGGATATTGAAATTGCGGCCTGCGAAGCGTTGGCCAAGCGCAAGGAGATTCCCCAGTCGGCGGTGAACACCATCAAAAAGAAGGCCGGATTCAATATCAAGCGCATCGACGCCATCGAGAAAGAAGTGAAGCATGACGTGATCGCTTTTCTGACTTCGGTAGCGGAGCATGTGGGGGACGCGGCGCGTTACATGCATCTCGGGATGACGTCTTCCGACGTTCTGGACACCGCGTTGGCGGTGCAGTTGCAGGAAGCGGCGGACTTGATTCTGGCCCAGTTGAAAAAATTCCGCGCAGTGTTGAAGAAGCAGGCCAGGCGCTACAAGAATACACCCACTGTCGGGCGCTCGCATGGCATCCATGCCGAGCCCACCAGCTTTGGCCTGAAGCTGGCCAACTGGTATGAGGAAGTCGGCAGGAACATCGAGCGCATGCAACAGGCGCGAAAGAGCATCAGCGTGGGGCAGATTTCCGGCGCGGTCGGGGTGTTCGCCAGTATCGATCCTTCGGTCGAAGCCTATGTGTGTAAAAAACTGAAACTGAAACCGGCGCCGGTGTCCAGCCAGATCATTCAGCGGGACCGGCACGCGGAGTATTTCACCACGTTGGCGATCGTCGCGGGCACGCTAGACAAATTCGCCGTGGAGATTCGTCATCTGCAACGCACGGAGGTCCTGGAGGCGGAGGAGTTTTTTTCGAAAGGCCAGAAAGGATCGTCGGCCATGCCGCACAAACGCAACCCGGTGGTTTCCGAGCAGATGTCGGGTCTCGCGCGGGTGGTTCGGGGCAACGCGCTGGCGGCCATGGAGAACATGCCGCTGTGGCACGAGCGCGACATCAGCCATTCGTCGGTCGAGCGGGTGATCGGACCGGACAGCACAATCCTCGTCCACTACATGCTGACGAAAATGACGCGATTGATCGATCAATTACTGGTCTATCCGAAGAATATGAAAAAGAACCTGGAGCAGACCGGCGGACTGATATTTTCCGAACATGTATTGCTGGCGCTGACGCGCAAAGGCGTGGTGCGGGATCAGGCCTATCGCATGGTGCAACGCTACGCCATGCAGGTATGGGAGCAAGGCGGTGATTTTCCGGCGTTGCTGAAACAAGACAAGGACATCAAAAAGCATTTGACCGACAAGGAAATCGACAAAGCGTTTGATATGAAAAATCATCTTAAAAACGTGAACAAAATTTTTAAACGCGTATTCAAATAATAAAAGACCGTGAAACGACAAGAACAACTTTACGAAGGCAAAGCGAAGATCATTTATGCCACCGAGGACCCGGACCTGGTGATCCAGTATTTCAAGGACGACGCCTCGGCGTTCAACGGCGTCAAGAAGGGCACCATCGTGGACAAGGGGGTAATCAACAACCATGTCTCCACCACCATTTTCAAATATCTGGAAGAGAAGGGTGTGCGCACCCACCTGGTACAGGAGTTGAACGACCGCGAAATGCTGGTGAAGCGTCTGGAGATCATCCCGGTGGAAGTGGTGATGCGTAACGTGGTGGCGGGGAGCCTGGCCAAGCGCATGGGCTTGCCGGAAGGCGAGAAGTTGAAAGCGCCGATCCTGGAGTTTTATTACAAGGATGATGACCTGGGCGACCCGATGATCAACGAATACCACATCAAAGAATTCGGCCTCGCCACGGCGGAGGAAATTGAAATCCTGAGAGAGCAGGGTTTTAAGATCAACGAGCTGTTGTTTGAGTTTTTCAAGCAGAGGAACATTCGGCTGGTGGACTTCAAGCTGGAGTTCGGCCGTCACCAGGGCGAGGTGTTGCTGGGTGATGAGATCAGTCCCGACGGGTGCCGGTTCTGGCATTGGGAAACCGGCGAGAAAATGGACAAGGACCGCTTCCGGTTCAATCTGGGGCAGGTGGAGG
>JAUVMD010000132.1 GCA_030600405.1 Nitrospirota bacterium | reverse complement strand
TTCCAATTGGGAGCTGTCAGCTTCCCGGGCAGCCGAGGTGGCCCATATGTTGATCGATGACGGATACCCGCCGGAACGGCTTTCTGTGGAAGGTTTTGCGGAGTTTCGGCCGATTGTCCCCAATACCAGCGCGCAAAACCGGTCTAGGAACCGTCGCATTGAGGTAGTCTACCAGCGCGGCAGCATCCGCAAACGCATGATTCAAATATTGAAACGTAAATGATCTTCACCAAGGCCCATCATTGATAAAAGCTATTGTATTTCAATAATTTACGTTTTGACAACCCTTCTCATCTCTGCTAATTTAAAGCCATTCCCTCTAATTTTGCGGTAATATCGGTCGGGAGCCGGGTTACCCCACGATAATGGTAAAATCTTGAAACAGGTACACCAGGAGCAGTGGATGCGGCGGGCTTTGGAGCTGGCCGGAAAAGCGGCGGGACGAACCTCGCCCAACCCGATGGTAGGGGCTGTTATCGTGAAAAACGGCCGCGTCATCGCCGAGGGCTACCATAAAAAGGCGGGCCGTCCTCATGGCGAGATCGAGGCCCTGCGGAAAGCGGGGAAGCAGGCCAAGGGAGCGCAGATGTTCGTGAATTTGGAGCCCTGTTGCTATCAGGGGCGTACGCCGCCCTGCACCGATGCCATCATCGAAAGCGGCATCAAAGAGGTATTTTTGGGTATGTGCGACCCCAATCCACGGGTAGCCGGGAAGGGAATTCGCCAGCTGAGACGGGCCGGGGTAACGGTTCACAGTGGCCTATTGAAGACAGACTGCCAGCATCTCAACGAGGTGTTCGTCAAATATATAGAGACAGGCAAGCCGTTTGTGACCTTAAAATCCGCCCTGTCGCTGGATGGGAAAATTGCCACCTCAACCGGTGAATCACAATGGATCACCGGACCCGAGGCGCGGGAGCGGGTGCACCGGATGCGGGACCAGGTCGATGCCATCCTGGTGGGAGCCGGGACGGTGCTCAAGGATAATCCGCGCCTGACCACGCGCCTCAAAAAGGGTAAGGGGCACAACCCGGCCCGTGTTATTCTGGATGCCAAGGCGGAAATACCGCTTAAAGCAAGAGTGTTTCATCATGCCAACCGGGACCGTGTGGTCTATGTCACCACGAACAAGGCTTCAGCCTCCCGTGTGAAACGGCTGACAGACCGCGGGATTGAAATTCAAGTGTTACAAGTGAAAAGAAGTCGTATCTCATTGATTGAATTGATAAATTTGTTAGGCAAGATGGAGATAGCTTCTGTATTACTTGAAGGTGGAAGCGGGATCAATGCCAGTGCCTTGAAGGCAGGGATTGTCGACAAGGTGGTCCTGTTTCTGGCGCCCCTGATTATCGGGGGAGAATCGGCGCCCGGTGTGGTAGGCGGACCGGGTATCAAAAGCCTGAAGCAGGCGCTCAATATTAAAAACCTTACGGTTACTTCTGTGGGTGCCGATTGGATGGTAGAGGGATATCTGTAAATCATGTTTACTGGAATCATAGAAGTGGTCGGAACGGTCGTGAAGATCGTCTTCCAAGACGACAAAGCCCGGATGCGGGTGGACACGAATCTGCAATTCTCCCAGTTTGAAATGGGGGAGAGCATCGCGGTCAACGGCGTCTGCCTGACGGTGGTGGATATGGGCAAGCACTGGTTCTCTGTCGACATGACGACCGAAACGCTGAACCGCACCAGCTTTAAACAGGTGAAGGAAGGGTCGCGCGTGAATTTGGAACGCGCCCTCACACCCTCTAAGAAAATGAGCGGACATTTTGTCACCGGCCACATCGACAATGTGGCGTCGGTGGTCAGCACCGAAGAAAAACCGGGTGAGATTCTGTTCCGGTTTGAACATTCCACGGAGCTGACGCCGTACCTGATCGAAAAGGGTTCGGCGGCGGTGGACGGCATCAGCCTGACGGTGTTTGATTGCCGGGACAACCGTTTTACGGTATCGATTATTCCGTTTACGCTGGAGCACACCAACTTAAAGGACCGGAAAACCGGGGATATTGTCAATATTGAGTGTGATATGATTGGTAAATACGTGATTCGAGCGTGTGAAACAATGTTCGGCGGATCTGCAAAGGGTGCCGAAATATCCCCGGATTTTTTAAAGGAACATGGATTTCTATGACAACTGATAAAGCGAAATCATTCAGCTCCATTGAAGACGCGATCGAAGATGTCAAACAGGGCAAATTGATCGTCATTGTGGATGATGAAGACCGCGAAAACGAAGGCGACCTGATGATCGCCGCCGAAAAGTGTTCCCCCGAGGTGGTCAACTTCATGGCGAAATACGGGCGCGGGCTAATTTGCCTGACGTTGACCGAACAGCGAACCGCTCAGTTGGGTTTGCCGATGATGGTGCAGGAGAACCAGGCGCAATTTGGGACACCCTTTACGGTATCGGTCGACGCGAAAAACGGCATCACTACCGGTATCTCCGCCGCTGACCGAGCGAAAACGATTGAGATGACCATGGACCCTGAAGCCACGCAATACGATCTGGTTATGCCAGGTCATATTTTCCCCCTGCGGGCGCGGGATGGTGGAGTGCTGGTGCGGGCAGGTCAAACTGAGGGTTCCGTCGATATGGCGCGCCTGGCCGGGTTGAAACCGGCGGGAGTGATCTGCGAAATCATGAATGACGACGGCACGATGGCGCGGGTTCCCGAACTTTCCAAATTCGTCAAGAAACACAAAATAAATATGATCACCATCAAGGATTTGATGGAATACCGCCTGAACAGCGAAACCCTTGTGGAACAAGTGGCGGCGACGCAACTGCCCACCGATTTCGGCGAGTTCATGGCTGTGGCGTTCCGGAACAAATTGATCGATCAGGTGCATATTGCTCTCGTCAAGGGGGAGCTGAAACCGGATGAGCCGACGCTGGTGCGGGTGCATTCCCAATGCCTGACCGGCGATGTATTCGGTTCCCACCGTTGCGACTGCGGCGAGCAATTGGCACAGGCCCTGAATATGATCGAAAAGGAAGGGCGTGGAGTTCTGCTCTATCTGTACCAGGAGGGACGCGGCATCGGCATCCTCAATAAACTGAAAGCCTATGAGCTTCAGGATAAAGGCCACGACACGGTTCAGGCAAACGCGGAGTTGGGCTTCAAACCCGATCTTCGAGACTACGGCATCGGTGCGCAGATTCTACGCGCCCTTGGGTTGGGGAAAATCAGAATCATGAGCAACAATCCCCGGAAAATCGTCGGACTCGAAGCGTACAGCCTGAATATGGTAGAACGGGTGCCCATTGAAGTGAAACCGAAAAAGCACAATATCAAATATCTCAAAACCAAGCAGGACAAGATGGGGCACCTGATTAAAAACGTTTTCTGAGCAGGACGAAAGCATTGCCAAAATCATTGCAAGGGGACTTAAACGGTGCGGGTCACAAAGTAGGGATTGTGGTGAGCCGGTTTAACGAATTTATTACGGGCCGCCTTTTGGAGGGTGCGGTGGATTGCCTGGTGCGACAGGGCGTGAAGGATGAAGATATCGAAGTGGTGCATGTGCCGGGAGCTTTTGAAATTCCCATGGCGGCCCAGCGGATGGTCGGTAAAAAAAAATACGATGCGATCCTTTGCCTGGGTGCTGTGATTCGCGGTGGCACCCCTCACTTTGAATATGTAGCGGGAGAAGCGGCAAAAGGCGTGGGTACGGTGGCTTTGGAAGCGTCCATTCCCGTTCTGTTCGGGGTGTTGACCACGGATAATCTGGAACAGGCGACCGAACGTGCCGGGGCTAAATCTGGTAACAAGGGCTGGGAAACGGCATTGGCGGCCATCGAAATGATTAATTTGTGCAAGCAACTTTAACGCAGGCATTCTTATGGGCAACAGGCGGTTTTCAAGAGAATTGGTGATCCAGTTTCTTTACCTGACCGAGATGAACAACGGAGAAATTTCGAATCAGTTGAAGTCATTCTGGGAAAATAATTCATGTCAGGAGGATGTCCAATCTTTTACCGAAGATATTCTGAATGATATTTTCGATCATAAAAAGGAAATCGATGCTCGGTTGGAAAAATACAGTGACAACTGGACTCTCTCCAGAATGGCTGTGATCGACCGCAACTTGCTCCGTATGGCGGCTTCCGAACTGATGTACAGCAAAACTGTCCCGCCTAAGGTGGCCATCGATGAGGCCGTGGAAATTGCCAAGAAATACGGTAGCGCAGACTCCCCCAATTTCATCAACGGCGTTCTGGATCGTATCTTAAAGGAGTTGAGACCGGACGTCCCTCAAACCAGCCTGAATCAATAACGCTATAAAAAACGGCTCGCCATGGTTTATCTCGTTTTTTCCGATTTGCACAGTAACTTGGAATCGCTGGAAAAGTTTATCCAGATCAGCGAAACGATTCCACACGATCAGAAGGTGTGTCTTGGGGATATCGTCGGGTACAATGCCGATCCCAACCCATGCGTGGACTGGGTTCGCGATAATGTAGATATCGTACTTGCGGGCAATCATGATTACGCGGTGGTGGGAAAAACAGATACTTCCTATTTCAATCCGTACGCTCTGGAAGCCTGTTTATGGACGCGGGAGGAATTGACTGAACGCAACATCGAGTACCTGAGTTCACTGCCCACCAAAAGGGAGCAGAACGGCATTTTATGGGTGCACTCCTCTCCCTTTGAGCCGAATGAATGGCATTACGTGAACAATCAATATGATGGAGAGGAAAATTTTCCTCACTTCGAGGTCCAGTGGTGTTTTCTGGGCCATTCCCACAAGCCTGTCATTTTGGAAAAGCCTCCCGAAGGTAGGGTGGAGGCCGTGTATGGCGGGGCGGTGCATCATTGGGAACACACCCTGAAGCCGGACTGCCGTTACATTATCAACGTGGGCAGTTTGGGACAACCCCGCGACGGTATTCCGTTCCCCTGCTTTGTAGTGTTCGATTCTGACCAACTATCGGTGGAATTCCGACGGTATGACTACGATGTACAGCGGACCCAGGAAAAAATACGATCCAACAAGCTTCCCTCATTTCTTGCCGAGCGCCTGAGCGCGGGATTTTAACCATCGGTTTTTCAGCATCTTGACGGCCCTCCTTAAAAGTGATATAGTCAAAACCTTAATAAAATTAGTAAGT
>JAUVMD010000208.1 GCA_030600405.1 Nitrospirota bacterium | reverse complement strand
CTAAAAATCCGCCGCGCAACAGCGGATGCTCTAGAAATTCCCGGCCCGGCCCGGTGGGGATCTCCAACGGCCAATCGGTCACTTCGATTTTCTCCATGCCTAATTCATCCAACCATCGCCGTGCATCGTCCACCGACGGCCGTTCTTCGAGATATTCGATCAGGGCCTTGCGTTCATTTTCGAGACCGCGTTCTGTCATGGCGCGGTTCACTTGATTCCACAGCGAGTCGAACGTTCCGAGGGAGGGAAAGGTAAGAACAATCTGGCCGCCCGGTTTCAGGAAGCGAACCAGGTTTTGGAGCGCTTCGTATCTGTTCGGACGAAAAAACATAAACGACAGGTTGCCGGTAATCCGGTCGAAACGGGGCAAGTCGGGAGGCAGTTGCCGCATGTCGCCCACCTCGAATTTCAGCCAGGGCAGATGCCGCCCCTGGCTGGATCGGGAGCGCAGGACCTGGTGTTGATGAATATCAACCGCCAGCACCTGGCCTTCGGGCCCCACCTGTTCGGCAATATGAAACGCCGGGATTCCCGATCCTGCGGCAACATCCAAAACGGTGGCCCCCGGAAAAATGTCGAGATGACTCAACAACGCCTCAGCAAAGGGGGTCGACCAGTAATCGTTTTCAGGTAACGGCCATTGGGGCTTCACGAAACCTCTTTCAACTCAGGATGGGATTGGGAAAAGTTTACGGAAACAAATTGTATCACTATTTGAGTTTTTGGATGAACTGAAACGGCCATTTGAGGAGGGGAGCCATCATTTGAAGGAGTTTGTATTGCCAGGTCGGCCTAGGGTATTTATATTTTTTTAAAAGATAACGACGGCTCAAAACTTCAAAACAATAGGTCCGCCAGCTGAGGGGCAGGGGGTGTCGAAAAATAATTTTTGTGAGGGGGGAGAGACTTCTTCAATGGGTTGAGGTAATTTACAGCATACTGGCGCGTTTTAATCCCGCGAGCTCCAGATCGTGTTCGACCATCATTTTTACCAGCTCCTTAAGCGGAGTTTTCGGGGACCAGCCTAGTTGGGTTCGGGCTTTGGTAAAATCGCCCATCAGGTTATCCACCTCCGTTGGCCGGAAGTATTTTGGGTTGACGTCGACCAATACACGACCCGAGCTCTTGTCGATCCCTTGCTCATCCAATCCGGACCCTTGCCAATCCAACTCGATTCCGCAATATCCGAAGGCCAGCTGGACGAATTCTCGCACCGAATGCTGTTCCTGGGTGGCCAATACGTAATCGTCTGGTTCGTCCTGCTGAAGCATCATCCACATACCTTCAATATAGTCCTTGGCGTAACCCCAGTCCCGCTTGGCATCTAGGTTTCCCAGAGAAAGCCTCTCCTGTTGGACTTTAAGGATTTGGGCCAGGGTTAGGGTGATCTTTCGGGTGACGAAGTTTTCGCCGCGGCGGGGAGATTCATGGTTAAACAGAATACCACTACAGGCGAACATCCCGTAAGCCTCCCGGTAATTGATGGTGGCCCAGTGGGCGTAGAGCTTGGCCACTCCATAGGGACTGCGTGGATAAAATGGCGTTGTTTCCTTTTGCGGGGATTCTATCGCTTTACCGTACAATTCGCTGGAAGAAGCCTGGTAAAATCGGATTTTGTTTTCTCGATCGATGTTTTTAATCGCCTCCAGAATCCGGAGTGTACCCATCGCGTCCACCTGTGCTGTGTAATCCGGAATTTCGAAGCTGATGCCGACATGGCTTTGCGCAGCCAGGTTGTAGATCTCGTTAGGTTGAATCTGCGCAATCAGTCTATTGAGGCTGGAAAAGTCAGTCATGTCTCCATAATGGAGTTGGAAATTACCGGTTGCTTTCGAGTGGTTCCGAAGGGACTCGATGCGTTCGCGATTGAAGGTGCTCGACCGACGGACCAGCCCATGCACCTCATAACCTTTATCAAGTAGTAATTCGGCAAGGTAAGAGCCGTCTTGGCCGGTAACCCCTGTGATCAAGGCTTTTTTCATGCTATATAAATCCTGGATTACATTGCTGATTTCTTTTTAAAATAATATCCCTTTTTATTAGCATAACACTGGAGGAGTGGGTCAATACAAAATCAGTTTAAGTCGATACCATTTTTTTCGCAATACTCAATCAGATTATCCGGAGAGTATCCTTTATATCTCTCCTTCTAGGGTTCTTCCGGGTATCGGTTTTCAAAATATTGCTCCCATTCACGCGATAGCCAGCCGTCTTGGAATCCAGAGAAGTAGGCTAACCCAAGTAATGCAAAAAGGATTAGATATAAAGGTAGCGAACCGGAACCAAAATCAATTTCGAAAATGGCGATGCATAGCCCGCCTATCCCGAGGGAAAGGAGTAGGAATGCGAAATACTTTTCGTACCTCCGGTATTTCTTTCTTGGCCCATATAAAGGCTTTTCCATACCGTCCTCCTGTATATTTGAATACGTAAAATATAGTCCTATTGGGCGGACGTAAATTCAGCTAACGGGGGAACCATCCTTGTTTATTGCGTTCAGGTAATGCGATACCTTTTCTCTTCATATGCGCAATGAATTTATCCTCAAGTCCGGGTCCAAAGCCATCCCAATTAACTTTAAAGCATGAATTGCATAGGGTCATTTCATAGCGTTGAATATACTTCCCCTTATACCGGCCTGGTCCGAACAGAAACAAGCGATCACACAAATCACACTTTGTCCTAAGCTCTTTCATCTTTCCGCTCCTAATAATAAAAGCTTTACAATTATACACCAAAAACTTCCCATCTATTGACACCTCACCACCCTGGCAAACGATTACAACAAGGTTTTAATCGCTTCCACTAAAATTTGCATTCTAGGAAAAAAGCGACCTTGTTTCCATTTCCTAAAAATTTACACAGGGGTCCCTTGCTACCCCTTCAATGGGTCCCATATCGCGTTGGGGGGTCTCCCTCCGGGGGCCTCCGGGTTTTACTGGCTATCCTTTTTGCAGGGCGCAGGCCATTGTTGAAAAATGGGAATATTAAACCTACAATAGGATCGTTAATGAATAGGAGAACGAATATGAAAATCATACTTCCGATTCTTGTAATTGCGCTTATATCCAGCGCCTGCGCCAGCTAGATCAACCAAACTGATGGGAATTCAAAGTCCGTGCGATTACATTTTTTATAAAAGACGCAATGGATGATACGCAATTTGTGGCCCTTGAACAGCAATGTGAACACCTGGGAGAAGTAATCGGGAGTCAATGCCACTGGTATGACTACCTGTTCCTCCCTAATAAGCTAATGACCCAGGGCGCACTGAATGATATTAGAAACGAGGCCCACCAGATAGGCGCAAATAAAGTGGTTATACATAAAAATATGATGTTTATAACTTCAGTAACAATGATGGGCCAAGCTTACAACTGTAAAGCGATTGCCACAAAATAAGGCAGGACTAAATCTTTATTGGGCGAAAAGGTCAAGGCCGGGGTTTCCTTCGGGAGGCCCCGGTTTTTTTTACTGCTAGGGTATTGCAAGTTTAGATCAGCCTTCCTATATTACTTCCAGTAAAAGAGTATCTGAATTTCGAGAAAGGGGGAAAACAATGGAAGAATATTTGGAAGAAATAGGTGACTATATGAGTTCTCCTGTAAAAAGTATAGACTCTGAGTTGACTGTTCAAGAAGCCGCACAGCAAATGCATGCCAAGAATGTAGGTTCGGTTCTGGTGAGGATACATGATAAATATGTGGGAATACTTACCGAAACCGATTTATCACGAAAGGTTGTTGCAAAAAGACTGGATCCGGTAACGACGATGGTTTCATCCATTATGACCAAATCCATTCTTACGATGGATCGGTATATGCCTGTAAAAGAAGCTGAAGAGTTTATGAAAGAGAAAAATATCAGACATCTTGCGGTAACCGAGGAGGATAAAATTGTAGGTATGTTGTCGGTTAAAGATTTGGTTTCCTGCTATTCAAAATCATTCCGGATGGTAGAATAATTGCCTAACATTTCGGGCTAATCCATACCGGGGTTTCCTTCGGGAGGCCCCGGTTTTTTCTTACCAAATCCAGATTGATTGACAATCCCGGCAAGCTGAAATAGAGTTGGGG
>JAUVMD010000104.1 GCA_030600405.1 Nitrospirota bacterium | reverse complement strand
TCTCATGAGCTTCTTTCCCACGCCCGGTTCAATGTGAATATCTGAAACCCCCATATCATAAGCATCGATCAGGATTTTGTTGACCAGTTTGACGATGGTACTGTCCGTTTCGCTGATAGCGCTGCTGGAACTATCATCTTCAGCGGTATCAACGATCGCAGCATCTTCCGCTTCATTTTGCAGAGCATCCAGCAGGCTCGAAACCTCTTCAGTCTCCATGGGATCATCGACATCATCGTCTATAGTGGACCCCTCCGGGGTGACCTTGAGGAAATCATGGATGTCCACCTTAAGGCCTACTTTAAATTCGAGAGCCTTTTTGGAAAAGATCAATTTGATATTCTGAATTTTGTCCTGATTGGCAGGATTATCGATCAGAATGGTGATCTTATTCTCGTTCTTTTCAATCGGTAGCCAATTATTTTTAGCCAGGAAGTTGATGTTGAGACCGGTAAAAAGGGATTGCGGTAGAACAAACTCATCGGAGAAACCCACATAGGGAACCTTGTAAAATTCCTCCAGGGATTTGCCGTAATCATTCCGCTTGATTTTGAACTCATTTAAAAGCATCGCTTCGATATCGATCCCTTGGGAGCGGGCCTGGGTAATTGCTTTAGTCAATTCTCCCTGGCTTAATAGCCCATTGTTGATCAGGTAACTGAACTTGGTCGGTTTGATTTTAGTTTGCCTTTGTTGGTTATAAAGTGCCAACGCCAGGGACTGGCCTATGACTAAAACACATTTTTCATCGTTGATATTGAAAGGTTCCCCATTTTCTTTGTTGACCAGTTGGAGGACACCCATCAATTCTCCCTCATAGATTAAAGGGCAAACCAACATGCCTTTCGCTTGTTCCCCTGAAAGGGTATCCCATGATTTGTCAAAAGCCAGGTCCGGATGATACTTGACCAATTCCACCTGGTCATTGACGTTTTTGATGTTGACCGGCCTTTTCTCTAAAGCCACACACCCGGCAATGCTTTCTGGGGAAATAGAGAGACGGATTTCCTCCAAAGTGTCTCCCGGACGAACCTGGGAGTATATTTCATTTTTTGCCTTGTCGATGGCGTAGATCGTAACCATTTTGCATTCGAATAACTGAAGGATAGGCACTCGCAGTTCGATCAGGATCTCCTGTAAACTGGCTGCGGAATGGATCGCATAAGCGGTCTCCTGGACCTTCTCGTCAATGATTTCGGACTGCATTTTGACGATGGAATGCCCCAAGGTCCCGGCCAATTCTTTTGCCAGGCGTACATCTTCGTCGGTGAATTGAGGTTCTGAATTCTTATTGATGATTTGGAGAACGCCCATCAGTTTTTTGTTATGTGGAAGGGCGATAATCAGACAGGATTTGGTTTTATACCCTAACTTTTTATCCCATTGGGTATTCAGGCTCAACTCCGGATGAATTTTGGCCAGTTCGGTTTTGTCATAAGCGTCGACTATATTGAGAGTTCGTCCCGAGGCTGCTACAAAACCTGCCAGACTTTTGGGAGAAATATCGATACGGATTTCCTGACTTTCGGAGGACGTAAAATTGCGGGAAAAAAGCTGTCGCTTGGGGCGGTCGATCGCATAGATCGTGACCTTGTCAGCGTTAAAGATATTTTTTAGGTCCTCCGTGAGCTCAAAAAGGGTTTTGGTAATTCTCTCAGCGGACAAAATCCGGTTTACAATGGGTTTTAGTTATCCGAAGCACGTCGTGCTGGAACTTTTTGCAGGGTGGGGGGGCGGGCCACAGATTTTTCTGCGTTTATCGGTTTGGCTTCTTCTACCCGCTTAGTTAATTTGGCTGATTTGGCAGGCTTTGCTTGAAAAGGATTCATAGACAAGTTATTCCCACACAAGTTAAATTATTAGCCATTTGGGTGGATTTATTTATAGGGACTTTACCTGTAATTCTACTATTAAATGCTTAATATTACAAGGCTAATCGCAATTGTCAGCGGTGTTTTCGCTTAGCCTTTTTAGGTATCTGATTTACCTTAATTTGGATCGCTTGGAGTGGAGTGAAAATGGAGGGGGGATAGGGAGTTAAACATCTAACTCTTTGAAAAATGGGGCCTTTTCTTGAATAAATTTGAAACGGTGCTGGGCCTCCTTACCCATAAGGCGGTCAAATGTTTTATCGGCACGTTTATTATTTTCAATAGTAACCCGGATAAGGGTTCTCTTGTTTTTATCCATGGTGGTGGATTTAAGAACTTCGGAAGGCATTTCGCCCAGTCCTTTAAAGCGTCCTACCTCATATTGGGCTCCATTTAATCCTTCGACAATTTTGTTTTTTTCCTTGTCATCCACCGCATAAAAAAGCTTTTTGCCGGAATCAATTCTGTAAAGAGGAGGTTGAGCGATAAACAGATGTCCTTCCTTAATGAGCTGAGGCATGAATCGGTAGAAAAAAGTCAGCAACAGGGAACAGATATGGGCGCCATCGACATCGGCATCGGTCATCAGGACGACTTTCCCGTATCGCAATTTGTCATACTCAAATTTGGGTTCGATGCCCGTTCCTAAGGCGGAAATGATATTTTTGATTTCGGCATTGGAAAGAATCTTATCTTGGGTGGCTGTTTCCACGTTCAATATTTTGCCGCGAATCGGCAGAATGGCCTGGGTCTTCCGGTCACGCGCCTGCTTACTGGAACCTCCTGCCGAATCTCCTTCGCAAATAAATAACTCCGACTCCTCGCGATCGGTCGAAGCGCAATCGGAAAGTTTTCCGGGAAGGTTCAATCGATGCGAAATGTGTGTTTTGCGATTTACTGAGTCTTTTGCCTGACGGGAGGCGATGCGGGCCTGCGCCGCCAAAATCACCCGGTTGGCGATCAGGTCGCCGATTGACTGATGATCATGCAAATAATGCTCCAGTGAATGCTTGACCACCGATTCCACCTGAGAAGTGATATCGGAATTGAGACGGCCCTTGGTCTGGCCCTGAAACTCCACATCTCCTTGAAGATACACGTTGATAATAGCCACTAACCCTTCTTTGGCATCGTCACCGGTAATGCCGGTGATTCCCTTGGGGAGAAGTTTGCGGCGATCAATATAAGCCTTCAAGGCTTTGGTGATCCCGTTACGGAAACCATTTTCATGGGTGCCTCCGTCGATGGTCTTGATCGCATTAGCGTAGGAATGAATGACGGTGTCCGTATTGGAGGTCCATATAAAGGCTGTTTCCATCCGTAGTTGTTTGTCTTCTTTCTCCGTGTAAAAAGGCTCTTCGAACAATACCGATTTGCTGCTAATGATTTTGCGAATGAAATCCTTGATGCCTTCAGGGTATTGGAAAGTGTGCGTTTTCTTGTCTTCCTTGACAATGATTTTCAGGCCCTTATTGAGGAATGCCTTGGATTCAGCCCGTTCCAGAATCCATTTCACGTTGAACTCGATTTTGGGAAAGATTTCCGGATCCGGCTTGAAGCTGATCTCGGTTCCATTGGTCCGGCAGGCCTTGCCCTTTTTCAGTTTGCTTTTGGCTTTGCCCTGAGAAAATTCCTGGGTCCACTCAAATCCTTCGCGACGGGAAATAGCGGTCAGTGATTTTGAAAGGGCACACACCACTGCCATACCCACGCCGTGCAATCCTCCGGATACTTTGTAACTGCCTTCCTGAAATTTGCCTCCGGAATGCAAGGTGGTGAATAATACTTCCAGGGCGCTTTTTTTGGTTTTCTGGAATTTATCGATGGGAATGCCGCGGCCGTTATCTTTAACGGTGATTTCATTCCCCTTTTTGATGTGGATTTCGATTTGATTGCAATGCCCGTTCAGCGCTTCGTCGACGGAGTTGTCCAGAATTTCCCAGACCAGATGATGCAGGCCCTGAAGAGAGGTCGAACCGATATACATTGCCGGTCGTTTGCGGACCGGTTCCAAACCTTCCAGAACTTGAATATCTTTAGCTTTGTAACTGCTCATAGGATTTAGATCAGATTGATCGCTTTTTTATTCTTGGATACGAAAGCTCCCTGGCCTCCGCGGTTGTGAACGGTCATTTTCGATAGATTGAGTTCCTTGCTTTTACCGGTTTCAAAAATTATTTGGACCGATTGCTTGCGGTCCACACACTTGGCGGCGGACACTTTGCTTTTAGCCGTATTCATCAATTTGACTCCCACGCCCGCTCCGGTCAACTGGGCCACCTGATCCAGTTTGATCAAAAGACCTTTGCCGGCCTCTGATACCAGTAACACATGGTTGCCCGCTACCGGGCTGACCGCCACCATGCGCGCGTCTTCTTTGACAGACATGACCCGTTTCCCGGCGCGGCTGGTTTCCGCCAGGTTGGCCAGCGGAAAACGAAATCCATGTCCTATGTCATTCACTAACAAAAGTTCCTCGGTATTTTCGACGCTATCCTCAAAGTCAAAACCCTGCTGTTCACCCGCTTCTTCAGTTTTGCCGTTTTCCCCCCCAGGCAGGGATAATATTTTGATTACCCGCTCGCCGTCCCCGAATTTGAAGAGATTCTGAACGGGCTCACCGAAACCACCACGCGTGTAGGGTAGATTGAACACTTTGTGAATGTACACCATTCCGGCGGAAGTAAAGATGGCTGCCAAGTCGCGGGAGTTCGTCCGAACGATCCCCAACAATCCGTCCTTTTCCTTGAATTTCAGGGTAGCAGGATCGCTCAGGTTTTTGGTTTTTCTCAGCCAGCCGTTGCGGCTCAGTACCAGCACCGCGTTTTCATGTTCGATGAAATCTTCCGCGTTGTATTCCACCGTTTCAATCGTTTTGATTTTGGTACGCCGTCTGTCGCCGAATTTCTCCTCAACTTCCTTCAACTCTGTTTTAACGACGTCCCAGATTTTCTTTTGGGAATCCAGGATGCTCTTGATCTCTTTTTGCTCTTGGAGTTTTTCCTTTTGCTCCAGTTGGATTTTTTCGATTTCCATGGATACCAGGCGGTATAACGGAATTTCCAGAATAGCGGAAACCTGTTCGTCATCCAGCTTGAACGCTTTCTTCAGTTTGGTCGCCGCTTCCTGTCGTGCCTTGGAAGAACGGATCAGCTTGAGAGCCTTGTCGAGTTTTTTGAAAACGATGACAAAAGCCGCAAGAATGTGCAGGCGTTTTTCAAGAAGGGCAAGATCGAACTTCAACCGGCGGACAATCACATCTTTCCGGAACTCAAGAAAATGGGAACAGATCTCCTTGAGAGAGAGACGGGCCGGTTCGCCGGTGGGCTTCAGACAATTGAAGTTCAATTGAAAATTTGTTTCCAGCTCCGTGTGCTTGAACAGGTAGGTCATGACCTTTTCCGGATCCTGACCGTTCTTGATCTCAAGCACCACCCGCACGTTCTCGTCGCTTTCATCACGAATGTCCGTTAGCGCCAGAAGTTTTTTACTAATAATGATCTCGGCAATTTTTTCAATTAGACGGGATTTGTTGACACCATAGGGAATGGCCGTCAGAATAATCTGTTTTTTGCCTCGAGTCAGATCTTCCTGTTTCCACTCGCCGCGAATCTTAACGGCACCCAATCCCTGATCATACGCTTTGCGAAGTTCTGTTTTGGAGTTCAGAATGATGCCGCCCATTGGGAAATCCGGTCCCTTGATGTATTTCATGATCTGGGCAGTGGTTTGCTTCGGTTCGTCAATGAGGGAGACTAACGCGTTAATCACTTCGGTCAGGTTGTGACTGGGAAATGAGCATGCCATGCCTACTGCGATCCCCGACGAGCCGT
>JAUVMD010000055.1 GCA_030600405.1 Nitrospirota bacterium | reverse complement strand
TTCGCATCCCCAAGACGTGCTAGATCGTATGCGGCGGCTACTCCCTGTCTTCCTGCACCTAAAACGGCATATGTTAACTTCATAAGGTTACAGATTAAAGTATAGCAGGAGGGGAGTAAAGGACTTCAAGGGAAGGCCATTATTTAGTTGCTAAAAATCAAAGCATTTATTAATGTTTTTTATTAGGAGTTCAATGTAAATATTGTGGATAAAAAGATAATTTTAATTGCATGAATTTTCCATACAAAGCGGTGTTATTTGACTGGGCCTATACCCTGGTCGATCTGGTTAATGAAGAAGACCGGACGGCGTTGAGACGGGTGTATGATCATTTGGAGGAGCGAGAATTCGTGCTTCCCGGCTTTCAACAATGGTATGACACGTACCACCGCCTGTTCTTCGGGATGATCGAGGTTTCCCGGCCGACCCACCGGGAAGCCCGGTTTGATCATGTGCTCAATTTTCTTTTGATTCAAAGCAATATTCATCTGAATGGAAAAGTCCGCTTCGAGGATTTGCTGAAACTTTATTATGATGAAATTTATTCCCACCGAAAAGTTTACCCGGAGATGATCGAGACTCTCGTCGCATTACAGAAAGCCGGAATACGTATGGGCGTCGTTTCCAATACCACCAATCCCGGCTTCATGAAAGATTATGAGCAGTCGTTGTTGAAACTGGACCCTTACTTTGAATTTTCCATTTATTCCTCGGAAGTCCCGTACCGCAAACCGCATCCCTCCATTTTTCAACTGGCCCTGGCACGATTGAATTTGGACCCTGCGGAAGTCTTATTTGTCGGAGATAATTTGAATGCGGATGTCGTAGGCGCTCAAAGTGTGGGTATGCCCACCGCCTGGTTGAATCGGGAGGGGAAGGATTTGCCCTCGGATGTGATTCCCGATTACGAAATTAAAACCGCGACAGAACTTTTAACACTTCCCACTCAATCCTGACCTGCCATGCACCGCTTCTTTGTTTCTCCAGACGGATTTTCTGAGAAGACGGCGACTATTAAGGGACCCGACGTAAATCACATTCGCACGGTTCTCAGAATGAAGCCCGGCGACCGGGTCGAGGTTATCGACGGCGAAGGGTTTCAATACGAGGTTGTTTTAGCGGAAGTGGAGCGGGATTATGTTCGGGGCAAAATCCTGTCCAAAACCGCCATGCAGACCGAGTCCCCTGTCAACATTCGGATGGGACAGGCGCTGATTAAAGGCAATGCATTTGACCTTCTGGTGAGAAAAGCGACTGAATTAGGGGTTCACTCCATAGTGGCGATCAGAACCCAGCGTTGTGTGGCCCGTCTGGCGAAAGAGTCTGAGTCGTACCGCACTCAGCGCTGGCAACGCATCGCCGAAGAAGCGTCCAAGCAGTGCGGACGGTCCCGAGTGCCCGAAATCCACTCGACGGTGTTGTCGATTGAGGAGTTTTGTCAGCAATCGTCCGACTGTGATTTGAAACTGGTTTTCTGGGAAGAAGAACAAAAAACCCGCTTGCAGGACATTATTTCGCCGGATTCTGTTTCTTCCATTGCTTTTCTTGCCGGACCCGAAGGCGGCTGGACGGAAGAGGAAGTAGATTTTCTTAAGCAACAGGGATTTCAAACAGTGACTCTCGGTCCCCGGCTCCTGAAGGCCGATTCTGCCTCTCTGGTCATCCTGTCCCTGCTCCAGCACCGCTGGGGAGATTTATAAAGAGGTTGGTGCGCTGTAGGATTGATGGTACATTGTCGCATGTAGTTTTTGGAACCCGCCTATGACCTATCAACTCAAACTCGACATTTTTGAAGGGCCGCTCGATCTGCTTCTGCACCTGATCAAGGAGCAGAAAATGGATATTCACGATATCCCCGTGTCGGAAATTTCCCGCCAGTATTTAAACTATATGGAATTGATGAGTGACTTGAACCTGGAACTCGCCGGCGAATACCTGGTGATGGCCGCCGAACTGACCCGGCTCAAGTCAAAAATGCTCCTGCCTTCCCACGGCGAAGACGAAGACGGCGAAGATGGCACCAACCCCAGGGCCGAATTAACCCGCAGGCTTATGGAATACCAGCGATACAAAAGCGCCGCTGGGGACCTCCGTCAACTGGAGTATGAACGGCAACAACTGTTTTCCCGGGGAAGTGAAATTCAGATCGAGGAGGGCGAAGAGGAAATCATCGTCGACGCCACGGTGTTCGATTTGTTCAGTGCCTTCAAGCAGGTCTTGAGCCAAAGGACATTTAAAGAAGATTTCGAAATCAAAATCACCACGCTTTCCGTTTCAGAACGCGTCAATCGTGTGTTGGATACTCTGAACGAGCATGAGAGCGTCACGTTTGAATCGCTGTTTGCCGAGAACGAATCCAAGCAGGAAATCATTGTGACTTTTCTGGCCCTCCTGGAGTTGATGCGCATGGCCCTCATTCGTGTGCAACAGGGGAGTCAATTCGAGACCATTCGCGTCTACCGCACCGCCGACCGGGAAACCCAGCAAGAAGCCCTCAAAGATTACATCGAATCGGAAATAGACTCCGAACTGAATCCTGAAGCCATTTGAACAACATCCCCTAGTATTCCAGCCGTTGCCCCAGATTGTGACTTTCTGGGGTTTTTTATTGCCCATTGCCCCGGCTGGAGGAATATAATACACTTTATAGGCATTTCCTTGTTAATTGAGACTTTGAAGCGATGCTAGTGCAAATTAAAGAAGATATTCAAGAAGCCATGAAGAAGGATCCGGCAGCCCGGCATTTCTGGGAGGTTCTCATCTGTTATCCCGGCGTGCACGCCTTGATGGCCTACCGCTTCAATCATTGGCTCTGGAATCACAATATCAAGCTGATTGCCCGCCTGTTTTCCTATCTAGTTCGGTGGCTGACCGGTATTGAAATTCATCCTGCCGCGAAAATCGGCCGAAAATTTTTCATCGATCACGGTATGGGCGTGGTGATTGGGGAAACTTCGGAAATTGGCGACAATGTTTTTATGTATCATGGCGTCACCCTGGGCGGACTCAGCATGAAAAAAGGCAAGCGGCACCCCACCATCTGCGACAATGTCGTCATTGGCGCGGGTGCGCAGGTGCTGGGTCCGGTGACGGTGGGCAACAACAGTAAAATCGGTTCCGGGTCCGTCGTGGTGCAATCGGTTCCTGAATATTCCACGGTCATCGGAGTTCCGGGACGCGTGGTATTTTCCGGAATTTCGGCCGATTTTGAAGATCTGGAAGAGACTTTCTCCGATCCTATGGCGCAGGCCATCGAAGTTGTGTTGGACCGCCTCCCTCAAATGGAAAAAGATATTCGTTCGCTCAAGGATGCGGTGGAATTGGAATCTACGGAAGAGGAAACGCCCCCATCCCTTGAACCGGTTCCTCTCAAAAAGACCGGCATGAAAAAAGCCTCCAACGACAGTTGATATTCATTCCTTTCCGGTTTTTAAATAATTTTTTTTGAAAAGAAATATGCGGCAGATATATTTGGATCATAATGCCACCACTCCCGTCGATAAGAGGGTTTTGGAAGCCATGCTTCCCAATTACCGGGACGTTTTCGGCAATCCTT
Source organism: Nitrospirota bacterium (assembly GCA_030600405.1). Lineage (GTDB taxonomy): Bacteria > Nitrospinota > Nitrospinia > Nitrospinales > Nitrospinaceae > SZUA-226. The sequence continues at coordinate 3,703 of JAUVMD010000055.1, read as the reverse complement.
CCAGCGCTCATGCCCAGGGCCGTGCAGCCCGCGTTTGTTTGGATCTGGCTAGAGAGCAGGTGGCCGCGTTGATCGGCGCGCATCCCGCAGAAATCACTTTCACCAGCGGAGGCACGGAATCGGATAATCTGGCCATCACCGGAACGGTCCGTGCTCTTAAGGATAAGGGCAACCACATCATCACCAGCCGCGTGGAGCATCCGGCAGTTTTGAACACCTGCGAAGAATTGCAGAAAGAGGGCTTTACCATCGGTTACATTCCGGTCGATTCCTATGGGCGAATCGATGGCGCCGCGTTGGCGGACATGATTACAGACGACACCACGTTGATCACCCTCCAGCATGGCAACAGTGAAGTGGGAACACTGCAACCCATTGAGGAAATCGGAGAACTGGCCAGAGCCCGGGGAGTGTTGTTTCACACCGATGCCGTTCAGACCGTGGCCAAAATCGCAGTGAACACTCAAAATCTGCCGGTGGACCTGCTTTCCCTATCTGCTCACAAAATGTACGGCCCCAAGGGAGTGGGAGCCCTTTATATTCGCCGGGGAACACCACCTTTGGCTCCCCTGATCTCTGGGGGCGGTCAGGAAAAAAAGAGAAGGGGAGGGACGGAAAATGTCCCGGGAATTGTGGGTTTGGGAAAAGCGGCCGAAATCGCCCAATCCCGGCTGGAGTCGGATCGCTCCCATGTTTCCCAACTTCGTAGCGGCCTACGCCAGCAAATTGAATCATGTGTCCCCGGTGTGCGATTTTATGGCCATCCAAAATTTTATCTCCCTAATACCCTGTATTTAGGGTTTGATGGTGTGGAAAGCCAGCCTTTAATGATTCACCTTGATCTAGCGGGTATTTTCGTTTCTACCGGGACCGCCTGCAGTTCGGGATCGATTTTACCTTCGGGAGTGTTGGAGGCGATGGCTGTTCCGGAAAATGAAATGGCTCAGACCATTAGAATCAGCCTGGGCCGGGGAAACTGTCCGGAGGAAATGGAGCGAGTGGCTGATGCTCTGGAGAAAGCAGTTTTTGAAATCCGTTCAAAAACCGGGTTTTCTGCGGGGGTTGCCCCCAAGTGATTGTATAATTCTGCATAAATTGTTACAATTTCGGAGATTTTGCCGATGGGGTAAATAAAATTCATAGTTTCGGATGGGGTCTAAAAGAGAAGGCCGTTTTCCATTTACTGGGGGAAGTCATGTTATTCGTTAAAAGCAGTTTTAAATTTGTCTCGGTATCCATTTTCATTGCTTCGCTAACCCTAGCGGGGTGCAGTTACATGCCCTGGAGTGATGATAAAGAGGATGAAGATTTATTTTTTGAAGAAGATTTCGGAAGCGAATTTGAATCCTCAAAGGAAGATGTGCCTCCCGGCAAAAAAGAAGCGGAGCCTCAGGCTGCTCCCACCACTCTGAGTGAAGAGGATTCCTTTTTTGGGGATGAACCAAAGGCTCAATCCGCACCAAAAACGATGTCACAACCGCCAGCAAAAATTGAACAGAGGAGTGGCGTGATCAGTTCTGGCGGAGGTTTCGCCAGTGTGGATCAAAAAACCGACAAGGAAGAATTAAAAGTGGATGTCACCACTCTACGTATTCAGCAGGATGAATTGATGTTCCGGGTACAGGAGCTGCAGAAGATCGTGAATAATTTGGAACCGAGGTTGGCTGCGACGCAGGAGCGGCTGGATGCTTCGCTGTCCGCGGGGGCAGGGTCTCATACAGTTAATGCGGAAATCCAATCTCTTAAATTTGAAATTAACCGGTTGAATGATGAAATCGCCACTCTTAAAAATGCTCCCATGGCTTCCAGGCAGACCAAGTCCATTCAAAAAGCCAAGCCGATGAGACGGTACCCCAAACTTTCCGGAACACCCAAAGAATATGATCAAGCATTGGCCGCGTATAAGGCCGGCAAATATGATGAGTCGATTTTGTTATTTCAGGAAATGAGCCTGGGCAATCCTCCTCAAAACCTCAAGGATAATGTTGTTTTCTGGATAGGCAGTAATTATATGAAGTTGGATATGTATGACGATGCCATCAAACAATTTAAAACCGTGCTGACTCAGTATCCTGACGGTAACAAAGTCCACGATGCGCGCTACATGCTGGGGGTTTGCTATCAGAAAAAAGGCGATACCGGAAGAGCATTGGATGCTCTGGAAGTGGCATTGAAAGGCAATCCTCCCTCCGAGGTCCGTCAGAAGATTGAAAGACAGTTGATGGAAATCAAGTAGTTTTAATTTCCTATTCTTTTACTTTCCAACCCTAGGCTTGAAAGCCAACGGGTTTTGAATTCTCCATGAAAGTGGTCGCCATTATTCCAGCCCGGTGGTCATCGACCCGGTTTCCCGGCAAGCCTCTGGCTCAAATCAAAAATAAACCCATGATCCAATGGGTGGTGGAGCAGGTTCAAAAGGCTTCTCGAATATCGGAAGTTATTGTGGCGACAGATGATGACCGGATTTTGGATGCAGTGACCGGGTTCGGTGGTAAAGCGGTCATGACCTCCCAGGATCATGCCACCGGGTCGGACCGTATTGCGGAGGTGGCATCCGGGCTGAATTGTGATATTGTAGTCAATGTTCAGGGGGATGAGCCTCTCATTCCTCCTGAAAATATTGATCAGGTGATTGATTGCCTCGACAAGAATCCCACTTTGAACGTAGCAACGCTGATGATGGCTGTTCACGAATCGGATGAAATCATCGACCCCAATGTGGTCAAAGTGGTTACGGATCAAAAGGGAAGAGCGCTCTATTTTTCCCGGTCAGCTATTCCCTTTCACCGTGACGCATGGAAGAACGGATTGCCGGAAAGTATTTCCAAAGTCAAAGAAGAAGGGGTGAGCCGGGTTTTTAGACATATTGGACTTTACGCCTATACCCGGTCGTTCCTGTTGGAATTTACCCGAATGAATCCTTCCCCGATCGAGCAATTGGAAAAACTGGAGCAACTTCGAATACTTGAGCATGGATATTCTATCCAAGTGGAGATTACTGGGAAAATCTCTATGGGTGTAGATCGGGTTGAAGATTTGGAAAAAATCGAAAGATTTCTCGAAAAGTAGAATCCGAACTAATCGTTTCAATGGACACTGATGAGGTTCCGGTTTGGCAAAAAAATATAGCGATAAAAAAGTAAAATACATTTTCGTTACCGGAGGAGTTTTGTCTTCCCTGGGAAAGGGAATTGCCGCGGCATCCCTGGGAAGTCTGTTGGAATGTTCCGGGTTGAAAATCACCCTGCTCAAGCTCGATCCGTATATTAATGTCGATCCGGGAACGATGAATCCATTTCAACACGGAGAAGTTTATGTGACCGATGATGGGGCTGAAACGGATTTGGATCTCGGCCATTATGAGCGATTCACCCATGCGCGAATGGGCAAGATCAATAATGTCACGGCCGGCCGAATTTACAATGATGTGATCGAAAAAGAGCGTCGGGGTGATTTTCTGGGAGCGACTGTGCAAGTTATCCCTCATATCACCGATGAAATCAAATCGCGAATCCGTGCCGTGAGCGAGGGTGTGGATGTGGTAATTTGTGAGATCGGCGGCACGGTGGGTGATATCGAGAGCTTACCTTTTCTGGAGGCGATTCGCCAGTTTCGATTCGATAACAATCCCAAGAATGTGATTTACGTTCACCTGACCCCCCTGCTTTATATCAAAACTGCGGACGAACTGAAAACCAAGCCG